>JASHUC010000280.1 GCA_030040235.1 Gammaproteobacteria bacterium
CAGCGCGCAGCCCCGGGGCGAAGATGCGGCGCAAACCGGAGGGCGAGAACCTTGAAAAGCAAGACGCTCTGGGCCGCGGCCGGAATCGCGCTCCTCACTCTCCTGCTGGCCGCATCGCCTGCCGAGGAGGCGAACAAGATGTCGAGCTCGACGCTTTCTCTGCCCTATGTGCACCTGTACGCGGACGCGAAAGGCATCTCGCATTTTCGCGACGAGCGGCTGGCCTTCACTCAAGCCGCCGCCGACCCGTCCCTCGCCTCACCGCAGCTGTCGAACGCGCGCGCGATTACCTCGCGCGTCCTGTCGAAGGCGCCCGGCGCGACCCTGCTGCTCCTCGAGCGGGGCGCCGAGGAGGATTGGCATCGCGCTCCGCGGCGGATGTATCTGATCGTCGTTCAAGGCATGTCCGAGGTCACCGCCGGAGATGGCGAGGTCAGGCGCTTCGGGCTCGGGAGCGTGCTCCTGGTGGACGACACGACGGGCAAGGGGCACATCACGCGCGCCGTCGGGAACGTCGATCACATCGCGCTCACCATTCCCGCGCCGGCCGAATAACAAGCTCGCAGCGGCGGTTGCCGCCGCCTGAGGAATCCATGACTCGAAAAATCCTTGCGCTCGCGCTCCTAGGCTCGACCGCGCTCGCCGCCTCGGTAGCCCGTGCCTCCGACGTCTGCGACCGTGCCTGCCTCGAGGGGCTCGTCGATCGCTACATCGATGCCATGGTCGCGCACGATCCGGAGCGCTTGCCGCTCGCACAGGGCGTTAAGTTCACCGAGGACGGCCAAGCGCTGCGGCTCGGGGATGGGCTGTGGGCCACCGCGAGTGCCCCGGGCCACTACAAGCTCTACGTCGCGGACCCCGAAGACGGCCAGGTCGGCTTCTACGGCACGGTGTTCGAAAACGGCACACCCGTGCTGCTCGCGCTGCGGCTCAAGGTGGACTACGGCCTCGTGAGTGAGATCGAGACCATCGTTGCGCGTCCTTCGGCGCTCGGCGCCTCCGCATTGCAGAGCGCCGGGGCCGCCATGGAGCGCAGAGGCCATCCGCGCCCCCAGTTTCTCGAGGTCATTGCACCTGGCGAGCGGATGTCCCGCGCGGACCTCGTGCGGGTTGCGAATTCCTATTTCACCGGACTCGCCGGCGACACCGGTCGCAACACGGCACCCTTCTGGCCCTCCTGCAATCGCCTCGAGAACGGCACCCAGACGACCAACAACCCGGCGTACCGCACGAGATCCTCGTTCAACGTCATCGCCCTGGGCTGCGAGGCGCAGCAGAAGAGCGGCTTCTATCCGTTCGTGACGACCATTCGCAATCGGCGTTATCCGGTCGTGGACCGGGAGCACGGCCTGGTGCTGTCGTTCGCCTTCTTCGAGCACCGGGGCGCCCTCAAGACGATTCACCTCACGAACGGCATGACCATCCCCTCTCCGGTCAAGGCGCCGCTCACCTTGGAGATCTCGGAGCTCTTCCAGATCCACGGCGGCAAGATCGACCAGATCGAGGCGGTCATCAACGCCGTGCCCTACGGGATGAAATCCGCGGTGTGGGACGAGCCGCACGTCGAGGAGGCGCCGGATGCCAACCTGGCGCCGCACGCGCCCTGAGCCGGGCTTTACGCGGGCGCGGGCGCCGGTGTACAACCTCGAGGCCCTGAGCTCATCGCCCGGAGGATCCTCTTATGCCCACTGACATTGACCTGCTCGGATCCTACTGGACGCTGGCGGTCGGCGCCGAGCCGCACACCGACCATGAATTCAGCACCGTGGACTTCAAGCAGCGCGTGCAAAGCGCCGCCAAGGCGGGCTTCACCGGCATCGGCATCTGGCACGCCGATCTGGAGTACACGCAGCAGAAGTACTCGCTGAAGGAGATGCGGCGGATCCTCGACGACTACGGCATCAAGCACGTGGAGCTCGAGTTCCTCACCGACTGGTTCCTCGACGGGGAGGCGAAGAAGCGCTCCGACGTGCAGAAGCAGAAGCTCCTGACGGCCGCCGGGGAGCTGCGGGCGCGCTCGGTCAAGGTGGGCGACTTCATCCGCCAGCCCTGCCCCATGCCCAAGCTCATCGAGCGCTTCGCGGGGCTCTGCAAGGACGCCGAGAGCTACGGCACGAAGATCGGCTTCGAGATGATGCCGTTCTGCATCATCGACTCGCTCGAATCCGCGCGTGCACTGGTCGAGGGGGCGGGCGCCAAGAACGGCGGGATATTCTTCGATCTGTGGCACATCGTGAAGATCGGCTTCGATTACGACCAGCTCAAACGCTTTCCGCTCAAATACGTCGCCGGCGTCGAGCTCAACGACGGCTACTCCAAGGCGCACTCGCTCCCCGACCCGCACATCGAGACGACTCAGCACCGGCAGCTGTGCGGCGAGGGAGAATTCGACGTGCGGGGATTCGTCGAGCGGCTCGGGAAGCTCGGCTGGGCGGGACCGTGGGGGATCGAGGTGCTGAACGAGAAATTGCGCTGGCGGCCGATCGATGAGGTGACGAGCCGCGCGTTCTCGACCACGATCGCGGAATTTCGATCGGCCGACTGATTGATTGGGAAGGTAGCGAACCATGGCCACAGAACCCAGCAAAGACCAGCTTCTCGCGCTCTACGAGCGCATGCTTCTCATCCGGCGCATGGAGGAGCAGCTGCGCGCCGATGCGGCTGCGGGGAACCTCCCCGGCGCCGTGCACCTCTACATCGGCCAGGAGGCCATCGCGACCGGCGTTTGCGCGCGGTTGCGCGAGAATGATCTCATCACGAGCACGCACCGCGGCCACGGACACTTTCTCGCCAAGGGTGGCGACCCCAAGGCGATGATGGCGGAGATCTGGGCGAAGCGCACCGGCATCTGCAAGGGCATGGGCGGCTCCATGCATGTCGCCGATTTCTCCAAAGGCATCCTCGGGGCCAACGGCATCGTCGGCGGCGGCTTCGCGATCGCAACCGGCGCGGCCCTCGCCGCCAAGCTCCTGCACGACACGCGTGTTTCCGTCGCCTTCTTCGGCGATGGAGCCGCGAATCAAGGCGTGTTCATGGAGTGCCTCAATGTGAGCAGCCTGTGGAAGCTGCCCATCGTGCTGGTGTGCGAGCACAACCAGTTCTCCGAGTTCACCCCGTCGGCGCATTGCACCTCCGGGGAGATCGTCGATCGCGCCCGGGCGTTCAAGATCCCGACGACGGTGATCGACGGCAACGATGTCGTCGCCGTGTGGCAGGCCGCGGGCGATGCGGTCGAGCACGCGCGCAGCGGCGCCGGCCCCGCATACATCGAGGCGCGCACCTATCGCATCCAGGGACATCTGGAGGCGGAGGCGCTCTTCCTGCAGGGAGGCAAGTATCGCGAGCAGTCGGAGATCGATGAGTGGCGCAAGCGCGATCCCATCGAGCGGATGCAGCAGCGCCTCACGGCGGCCGGCGTCAAGGCGGCGGAC
>JASHUC010000281.1 GCA_030040235.1 Gammaproteobacteria bacterium
TCATGCTCGAGCACCTGCAGCTGCAGGACATCATCGATGTGGCGGGCGACCGTAAGAGCGCCCGGGGGCGGTTTCGCTGCTTCATGCAGGCCGGGAGCCACACGAGCAAGCCCGACAGGGTTCCGACGCTGCCTCTGCAGTGGTGGGAGGCCGGCGTGTACGAGAATACCTACGTGTGCGAAGCCGGCATCTGGAAGCTCAAGATCCTCAACTACTGCCTGAGCTGGCAGGCCGATTACGAGCAGGGCTGGGCGCACAGCAAGCCCTACGAGGGACCGTTCTTCACCAAGACCTATCCGGAGGATCCCGGCGGTCCCGACGAGATCACCGCGGAGCGGCCGGCGTTCTGGCCGCAGACGGCCGTCGTTCCCTTCCATTTCCCGCATCCCGTCACCGGGAGGCCGCATGAGTAGCGCGAATCCGGGCATGACCGGGGCGGCAGCCGCATCCACGCTCCCGGAGGCTGTGAAGACTGCCGCGCTCGCCTGGCCGCGCCCCGCACAGGCCTGGTGGGCGGTGAGCGTCTTCGCGATCGGGTTGATGTTCAACTTTCTCGATCGCGGTGTCATCGGGCTTCTCGTTCAACCCATCAAACATGACCTGCACCTGAGCGACACCCGGATCGGGCTGCTCATGGGGCCGGCGTTCATCATCTTCTACGTGGTGCTCGGACTTCCGATCGCGCGCCTCGTGGACAGCCGCAGCCGCCGCGCCATCATCGGAGTCGGCGTGGTGCTCTGGAGCATGACCACGGCACTCTGCGGTATTGCGCGCAGCTTCGGAACGTTCTTCCTGTGCCGCATCGGCGTCGGGGTCGGTGAGGCGTGCAACGGGCCGGCGACCTACTCGCTGATGGCGGATCTGTTTCCGAAGGAGCGCCTCGCGCGTGCGATCTCGGTGATGCAGTTCGGCTTCGTCGCGGGCAACGGCATCTCGACCATTCTCGCCGGCGCGATCATCGCCTTCGTCTCGCAGGTGGACGTGGTGCACGTGCCGCTGGTCGGGGCGCTGTGGCCGTGGCAGGTCACCTTCCTTTGCGTGGGTCTGCCGGGCCTGATCGTCGCCGCGCTCTACACCACCATCATCGAGCCCGCCCGCCGCGGCCGCATGACCCCCGCGACCGGAGCGCAGCTGCCGGCGCGCCGGGCCATTCCGCTACGCGAGGTGGTGCGCTTCATCAACCAGAACCGCACGACCTATGCGCCGATGTTCCTGTCACTCGCGCTGCAGTCGATCGTCACGTTCGGCATTCTCAACTGGTCGGCGACCTTCTTCGTGCGCACCTACGGATTGAAGATTCCGGAGTTCGCCTACACGAACGGCGTGTTGCTGCTCGTGCTGATGTCGAGCGGCCTCATACCGGGGAGCATGCTCGCCGAGCACTGGGCGCGCCAGGGACGCGACGATGCGCACATGCGCGTCACGCTGCTCTCCTCACTCGCCTACGCGCCGACGGCGATCCTCTTCCCCCTGATGCCGAGCGCGCCGCTCGCGTTCGCGTTGCTCGGCCTGGGGTACCTCGTCTCCTCGCTGCAGTTCGGACCGATCAATGCGGCCATGCAGATCGTGACGCCGAACGAGATGCGCGGCCAGATCACGGCGCTCTATCTCTTCATCTTCAACACTTTCGGTACGGGGCTCGCGCCGCTCGTGATCGGTCTGGTCACCGACCGCATCATCGGCTCCGAGGCGAAGCTCAACGAGTCGATCGTGCTGACGGCCGCGGTGTTCGAGCCGATCGTCCTCCTCATCATGTGGTCGGGTCTCAAACCCTATGCCCGCAGCGTCGTGCGGGCGCGCGCGTGGGCGTAACCATGTACACGACCAGCACCGCAATTCTCGAGGCTTTGAAGGAAGCCGGCGTCGAGTACGTCTTCGCGAATCTCGGCAGCGACCACAGCGCCTTCCTCGAGACGTTCGCCGAGGCGACCGCTGCCGGACGCCGCGGCGAGTTTCCCGCGCTCATCACCGCTCCCCACGAGATGGTGGCGCTGTGCGCCGCGCAGGGCTTCGCGCAGCTGAGCGGTCGCCCGCAGGCGGTCCTGGTGCACGTCGAGTGCGGCACCCAGCAGCTCGGGGGCGCCATTCACAACTGCGCCAAGGCACGCACGCCGGTCGTGATCCTCGCCGGGCTCTCGCCGGCAACGCAGGAGGGGGAGGCGCGCGGCAGCCGCAACGAGTTCATCCACTGGCTCCAGGATGCCTTCGACCAGCGCGGCATCGTGCGCGGCTACATGCGCTACGACAACGAGATCCGCCTCGGCGGCAATGCCAAGCAGATCGTGCATCGGGCCCTGCAGTTCGCCTGCAGCGAGCCGAAAGGACCGGTGTATCTGACGGCGGCGCGCGAGGTCCTCGAGGCCGAGGTCAAACGCGTCGCGATCGACCGTGCCGAGTGGCCGACCGTCTCGGCCGCGGCGCTCGCCCCGGAGGATGTGCTGAGCGTTGCGGAGGCGCTCGCCCGGGCGCGCCGGCCGCTCGTGGTCACCTCGTACGTGGGCCGCAATCCCGCGGCCGTCTCCGAGCTCAAGCGACTTTGCGAGCGGCTCGGGGTCGGGGTGCTCGAGGCGACGCCGAGCCAGATGAATTTCCCCCCG
>JASHUC010000282.1 GCA_030040235.1 Gammaproteobacteria bacterium
CAGCCGGTCGGCGATGTCGCGCGCGCCCGCGAGCGAGTGATCCTCCTTCTCCGGAAGCGCGCATCCGAGCGCCGAGACCCCGGTGCGCAGGACGTCCATGGGATGGATGCCGGGCGGCAAGCTCTCGAGCACCGTGCGGACGATGGCCGGCAGTCCTCGCAGGGCTTTGAGCTTGCTCCTGTACGCCTCGAGGGCCGATGCGGCCGGAAGCTCCCCGTGGATGAGGAGGTAGGCGATCTCCTCGAATTCGGCCGCCTCGGCCACCTCGAGAATGTCGTAGCCGCGGTAATGCAGATCGTTACCCGTCCGTCCGACGGTGCACAGCGCGGTGTTGGCGGCTGTCACGCCCGAGAGCGCGACGGATTTCTTGGGCATGAAGCCCTGGGCCTTGAGATCAGGTTCGGTCATGTTCACGTCCAAACAGCCGGTCGAGCTTTTCCTCGTAGGCGTGATAGTCGAGCACTCGATACAGCTCCTCACGCGTCTGCATTCGAGGCAGAGCCGCTTTCTGGGTTCCTTCCCTGCGGATCGTCTCGTAAACCGCGAGTGCGGCCTGGCTCATCGCCCGAAACGCCGAGAGCGGATAGAGCACGAGGCGGATGCCGGCCGCGGCGAGCTCCGCGACCGTATACAGAGGCGTGCGGCCGAACTCGGTGAGATTGGCGAGCACGGGTACCCCGATGTGGCTCGTGAACTCGCGATACTCATCGAGGCTCGTCAGCGCCTCGGCGAAAATCATGTCGGCGCCGGCGGCCACATAGCGCAGAGCGCGCTCCACGGCCGCCTGCTGGCCCTCCACTGCGTGGGCATCGGTGCGCGCCATGATGACGAAGGAGGGCTCGGGACGCGCATCCACTGCCGCCTTGAGCCTGTCCTGCATCTCCTCGGGTGCGACCAGCGCCTTGCCCGGCCGATGGCCGCAGCGCTTGGCCTGGACCTGATCCTCGAGGTGCAAACCCGCCGCTCCCGCCCGCGCGAGCTCGCGGCAGGTGCGCGCGATATTGAAAGCGCTGCCGAAGCCCGTGTCCGCATCGACGAGCAGCGGCAGCTCCACGGCCCCGGCAATGCGCCGGACGTCCTCACACACGTCCTCGAGCGAGGTGATGCCGAGATCCGGTACTCCCAAGGAGGCATTGGCAACGCCCGCTCCGGAGAGGTAGATCGCCCGGAACCCCGCGGTCCGCGCCAGGAGCGCCGAGTAGGCGTTCACGGTGCCGACGAGCTGTAAGGGGCGCTCGATCTCGAGCGCCGTGCGCAAGCGCGCCCCTGCGGAGGCTGATTCGGACATGGGTCGAGCCGGACCGGCTGGGAAGCTCGGCATTTTAGCCGCAACGGCGTGCGACCGGGAGTCGCACGCGCGTGCCGCTCACGCTCTCGCCGTGCGATCGAGCCAGGCGGCAAGCCCCTGCGCGTTGAGATCGAGGTCCTTGCCGAGCACCTCGTCCACGCGCACCTGCGGGGAGACGATGCCGTGGCGGCGCGCGAGCTCGACCCAGAGAGTGCGCATCTCGGAGCGAATGGCCTTCTCCCGGTCACGCTCGTTGGCACACCGCCGCGCCAGCGCAGCGAGCTCGCGGATCTGGGACTCGAGCGATGCGCCGACCCGCGCAAGTCCGGTAATGCGGCTGTAGTGCATGAGGTACGCGGCGCGTGGGGAATAGCCGAGGAGCCTGCGGATCGAGGCGATGAGCTGCTCGGGATCGAACTGGGTGGGAGTCGTCGTGGGCACGACGAACGGGCCGGCCGCCGTGTCGAGCTCGCGGTAGGAGAGGCCGAACGTATCGCCCGTGAAGACATTGGCGTGCGCCACATCGAGGATGCCGTAGTGATGCAGGGCATGGCCCGGGGTGTCGAGGAGCAACAGCTCCCGTCCGGCAAGCTCGATGCGCTGCCCATCCTGCATGAGGATGATGCGCTCGAGCGGGATCGGCACGAGATCTCCGTAGAGCCTGCGATAGAGTGCTTTGCCGTACACCGCCTGCGATGCAGCGATCAGCCTTTGCGGCTCAGCCAGGTGCGGCGCGCCGCGCGGGTGGATCACGGCGCGCGCATGCGGCAGCTCCCGCATGAGAGCGCCCGCGCCGCCCGCGTGATCGAGGTGCACGTGGGTGAGCAGGACGAAATCCACCGCGGTGCGAGCAATGCCGAGCCGCTCGAGGGCGGCGAGGAGGCGCGGCACCGAATGGTTCGTGCCCACATCCACGAACGCGGCGTGGCCCCGCTCCACGATGAGGTGCGCGGCCGCAAGGCCGGGGCGGATGTAATCCGCATCGACCGCTGTGATGCCGTCCGGATGTTCGATGAGCGTCGCTTGCAGCATTTGGCCTGGCATAGTAAGAGAACGGCACCTTTGTCGCACGGCCTCTCCTCATGATGCGAACGTTCCGCGGCGCACGGATGGCCGCCGCCGCCTCGCTGCTTTGCGCGGTCGCAGTCGCAGCCCGCGCGCAGCTCGCACCGGCGGCTTTCTACGCGCCCCGCGACGGTCTCACCCTCGAGGGCGTCTCGGTTCCGCCCGATGCGGATCTTGCGGCGCGCCTCGCGCGCTACAGCAGCGCCCGGGAGGCGACCTTCCTCGACTG
>JASHUC010000283.1 GCA_030040235.1 Gammaproteobacteria bacterium
AGCCAACGCCCAACCCGCCCCACGTTCGAACAGCCTTGGTGCGCGGCAGCCGGCCCTGTGTTATTCGTTCACGGGCGCGGATACGCAGAAGTTCCGTCTGGTCCACAGAGGATTCGCCCATTCGAGCACCCCAAGCGGAGTGACCCCTCTCCCGCTTCCCGACGGCCGAAATATGCACCTTGCGGCGGCAGCAAGTAAAGCGGCGGACGCGGTTATATTTTGGGCTTGGTAACCATGCCGACGCCATTGCTCGATCAAGCTTTCACCCGCGCGGCGGGCGCCTCGCTCGTCCGCGGCAATCGCGTGCGGCTGCTCAGAGACGGGCACGAGAACTACCCGGCCTGGCTCGAAGCGATCGCGGGCGCCGAACGTACCGTGCTCCTCGAGAACTACATGTTCTGCGAGGACGAGATCGGACTCGAATTCCAGCGCGCGCTCGCCGAGCGCGCCCGCGCCGGGGTGCGCGTGCGGGTGATCTATGACTGGCTGGGCTCTCTCGGCCGCGCATCCTCGGGCTACTGGCGCAGATTGCGCGCCGCGGGCGTTGCGGTCCGCTGCTTCAATCGGGCGCGCGTGTCGGCACCGATCGGCGCCCTGCACCGCGATCATCGCAAGATGCTCGCCGTGGACGGGCGCATCGGCTTCATCACCGGGCTGTGCATTGGACGCATGTGGGCCGGGGATGCGCGGCGCGGAATCGCGCCGTGGCGCGATACGGGCATCGAGGTGCGCGGACCCGCGCTCCACGATATCGAGCAGGCATTCACACAGGTCTGGGCCGCAACGGGCGAGCCGCTCCCCGATGAGGAGCGGGCGAGGCCGCAGCAGCTTCACCCGCAGGGATCGGTGGCCGTCCGCATCGTGGCGAGTGCGCCGGGCATCTCGGCGGTGCTGCGGATCGATCAGCTGATTGCCGCCGCGGCGCGCCGCTCGCTGTGGCTTACGGATGCGTATTTCGCCAGCATTCCGCCCTATGTTCAGGCGCTGCATGCGGCCGCCCGCGACGGCGTGGACGTGCGGCTGCTCGTGCCGGGGGCGAGCGATCTTCCGGTGCTGCGGCCGCTGTCGCGGGCCGGCTACCGGCCACTCCTCGAGGCGGGCGTGCGCGTGTTTGAATGGAAAGGCTCGATGCTGCACGCGAAAACCGCCGTGGCCGACGGCCGCTGGGCTCGAGTCGGCTCGAGCAATCTCAATGTCGCGAGCTGGATCGGCAACTTCGAGCTCGACGCCCTCGTCGAGGATGAAGGGTTCGCCGCCGACATGGAGCGGATGTACCTGGCGGACCTCGCGCAGGCAACCGAGATCGTCCTCAAGCGCCGGCGCCGCCTGGCGGAGGTCTCCGGCCGCGTGCGCGAGCGCTGGATGCCGGAGCGCAGGCGCCGCGTGACCGGCGAGCGCGGCGAGCTCGCGCGCAGCGAGGCTCCCGAGCCGGACTCCGCCGCGCAGGAGCATCACGGCAGTCTGGGAGGTCACCGCGGCAGCGCCTCGCGGGCGGCAGCCGGAGCCTTGCGAATCGGGCGCACCGTCGGTGCGGCGCTCAGCGAGCAGCGTGTGCTCGCTCCGACCGAGGCGCGGCTCGTCGCCGCCTTTGCCGTGGTGGCGCTCGCGGCGGCCACACTTGTCGTGTTCTGGCCGCTCCTCGCCGCGGTGCCCGCCGCCATCCTGCTCGCCTGGATCTCGCTCACCCTCGCCGCCAAGGCGCTGGCCCTCAGGCGCGAACGACGCCGGCGGGGTGAGCCTCCGACGCGGCTCGCGCGTACCTCGAGCGCGAGCGATCGTCCCGGGCGCGAGGGCGATCAGGGCGATCAGGGCGAAGATGACGCGGAAAATGAGGCGGGGCGCACCCCGGGCGGGGACGGATCGGGGGTCGAGGCGGGGCGGCTGCCGCCGAGAGCGAGAAAGAGCTGAGCCGTGTCGAGATACTGCTGCGCCTGCGCACGCAGCAACCCGAGCTGCGCCGTGAGGCGCTGGCGCTGGGCATCGATGACCTCGAGCACGCCCGAGTTTCCTTCCCTATAGCTCTCGCGCGCGAGCTCGAGGTTCGCCTGCGAGCTCGAGAGCGCGTTGGATTGCGCGACGAGCAGCTCGGAGTCGTGGGTGAGCGCATCGAGCAGATCGGCGACCTGGTCGAACGCGTCGAGCACGACCTGCTGATAGCGCGCCGCGCTCGCTTTGAGCTCATCGAGCGCCGCGCGACGCTGCGCGTGCAGCGTGCCCCCGTCGAACAGCGGAGCCGTGATCCCGGAGATGAGCGTCCACGCGGTGTTCGCGCCGGAGAAGAGCTGCTCGGAGGGCAGCGACTGGAAGCCGCCGGTTGCCGTGAGCGTGATCTGTGGGTAGAGGTTCGCCGTGGCGATGCCCACCGCCGCGGTGGCCGCGTGCAGCTGCGCCTCGGCCGCGAGAATGTCCGGCCTGCGGTGCGCGAGCTCCGAGGGAAGGCTCACGGGCAGCCGCCGCGGCAATGTGAGCTCGGCGAGCGTGAGCGCAGGAGGTTGCCACGCCGCAGGAGCCTCCCCGACGAGCACCGCGAGCGCGTGGCGAGCCGAGGAGAGCTGCTGGCGCAGCGGCGGCAGCAGTGTCTGGTCACTCGCGAGCTGGCTCTGCGCCGTCAGCACGTCCACCCTCGAGACGGAGCCGTTCTGAAATGCCGTGCGGACGAGGTCGAGGTCCTGGCGGTCCTCGGCCAGGAGCTCCCCGACGGCGTCGATCTGCGATTGCAATGAGGCGGCCGCCATCGCCTGGGTGGCGACGCTGCCGGTGAGGGTGAGGTAGGTCGCATCCACCTCGCTTCTCTGATACTGGGCGAGCGCCTCGCGCTGCTCGATCGAGCGCGCGACTCCGCCGGTGTAATCGATCGTGTAGCTCACTGCGGCCCCGAGGGCGAGGTAGCTGAAGGGCGGAAGGACGAACAGCGAACCGAGGAACTCCTTGCCGTACTTCTGTCGTCCCGCGCCGCCCGTCAGATCGATCTGGGGATAGCGCGCGCCGGCCCGGGCCCGCACATCCTCGAGCGCCTCATCGAGCGTGGCGCGAGCGGCGGCGAGCGTGTGATTGTGGGCGACGGCCCGGTGGATCATGGTATCGAGCGCCGGGGAGTTGAAGGGCGCCCACCAATTTCCGCTCTGAGCCGCACCGAGCACGATCTGCTGGGTGAAATCCGCCGGCACCGACGGTGCGCTCGCGGCCGCAGGCGCGGTGTAGGTGGGCGGTGCGGGCGTCGCGGGACGCTCGAACGATGGCCCGACCTTGCAGGCGCACAACCCGAGCGCGAGGGCCGCGAGCGGTGCGAGCCGCAGAAGCGCCCATGGGCGCACTCCGCAAGGGTGTTCGTGCATCACCTCTTTGCTACCCACGACGAGCTACTCCGCGATGGCCGGCGCTGCGCCCGAGCGTGCTCGCCCGGAGCGCAGGATCACGAGAAACGGAATGACCGCGAGGGTCACGATGAACAGCGCCTTGAAATCATCGAGGTAGGCGATCAGTTGCGCCTGGCGGGTGACGAGCTGGTTGAGCGCCGCCAGGCCGTGGCGGGTCGCCGGGTTGAACGGAGAGATGTGATCGAGCTGCGGGCGATAGCGGCCGATGTGCTCGATGAGGCTCGAGTGCGCGGCCTGCGTGTTGCGCGTGAGCAGCGCCTGCACCACCGAGATGCCGATGCTGCTGCCGATGTTGCGCAGCAGATTGAACATGGCGGTTCCCTCGTTGCGAAGATGCGCATCGAGGGTGGCGAAGCTCACCGCGGCGAGCGGCACGTAGGCGAAACCGGTGCCGACGCCCTGCAGAAAGCCGCTCCAGATGACGAGCCGCTCGTCCATCTGCGGGGAAAAGCCGCACATGATCCACAACGACAGCGCCGTGACGGCGAGGCCGCTCGCGATGAGCAGCCGCGTATCGACCCGCCCGATCAGACGGCCGACGAGCGCCATGGTGAGAAACGCGCCGACGCCGCGCGGGGAGGTGACGAAACCCGTGGTGGTCACCGGGTAGCCCATGAGGTCCTGAAGCAGGGGCGGCAGCAGGGCGAGCGTCGCGAAGAGCACGACCCCGACCACGAAGATGAAGAGACTGCCCACCCCGAAATTCCAATCGCGGAACAGGGCCGGGCTCACGAAGGGATGCCGCGCGGTGAGCGTGTGAATGACGAACCAGTAGAGTGCGAGCGCGCAGACCGCCGCCTCGATCCAAATCTCGGTCGAGCTGAACCAGTCGAGCAGCTGACCGCGATCGAGCAGGATCTGCAGCGCCCCGATCGCGACGCTCAAGGTGGCGAAGCCGAAGAAATCGAAGGGGTTCTGGCGCCGTGGCGCCTCGCGCAGGAACGTGAGCACCCCGAGCAGCGAGAGGATTCCGAAGGGGATGTTGATGTAGAAGACCCAGCGCCAGCTGTAGTTATCCGTCAGCCAGCCGCCGAGCGCCGGTCCGATGATCGGGCCGATGAGCACACCCATGGCCCACACTGCGGTCGCACGGCCGTGGTGCTCCGGTGGGTTGATGTCGAGGAGCACCGCCTGGGAAAGCGGCACCAGGGCGGCCCCGCCGATGCCCTGAAGCAACCGAAACATCACGATCTGGGTGAGCGACTGGGCCGTGCCGCAGAGCGCCGACATCATCGTGAACCCGGCGATCGAGAGCACCAGGACCTTCTTGCGGCCGTAGCGCCCCGCAAGCCATCCGGCAAGCGGCGTCATGATCGCCGAGGCGACGATGTAAGAGGTGAGCACCCAGTCCACCTGCTCGAGCGTCGCGGAGAGGCTGCCGCGGATGTGCGGCAGCGCGACGTTTGCGATGGTCGTGTCGAGCGCCTGCAGCACCGAGGCCAGCATCACGCAGACGGTGATCGGGATTCGGTGGAGCGAGTCCTTGGGATCCATCGGAGCTGCGAACCGCTGCGCGCCGCGCTCAGCGCGCGCGGGCACTCAGTGCATCGTCCTGAGCGCGTACCGCGCCGCGGGGCCGGGCC
>JASHUC010000023.1 GCA_030040235.1 Gammaproteobacteria bacterium
GGACGCCTTCATCGCGCGCGCAGAAGCCGGGTAGCCGCCGCGACCCCGATGCGTGCGCTGCTCCGTCACGCATGAGCCCCGAGACCCGGCGCAAGCGCTGCGCGGTCGCCTACGCGACGCGTGAGCGTCAGTATCTCTGGTCCGTCGAGGTGCCCGCGGGCGCGAGCGTGCGCGAGGTGATCGCGGCGGCGCGTGCGAGCGCGCCCGCGCAAGCCCGCGTGCCGTGGGAGGAGGCGAGCGTCGGGATCTTCGGCGAGCCTTGCAGCCGCAGCGACATCCCCGGCGATGGAGACCGGATCGAGCTGTACCGTCCCCTCGCGCACGATCCCAAGCAGGCCCGGCGCGATCGCGCGCGCCGGCTGCGACGGGATCACCGCCGCTAGGCTATCGCAAGCGGGTTATCGCGGGCGGTTATCGCGGGCGGGTAGATGCGCCGAGTCTCAGGACATCGGTCGCGGTCCGCGCTCGAGGAGTGTCGGCGCGGAATCGATCGGCGCCTGCCCGTGATTGTCGATGCGCGAGACCTTCCCGTTCTGGAAGTACACCGTCAGCAGATAGTGCTGCGGTTTGTGGAAGTGGCCCTTCTTCAGGTAGTAGAGGTAGTCCCACCGGTCGGTATCGAAGATGCTCGGCACCACCGGGGTACCCAGAAGATACCGGACCTGGCTGCGCGTCATGCCGACCTGCAGCTGGGTGATCGAGCGTTTCTGGAGGAAATTGCCCTGTTGAATGGTCATCCGGTAGACGCACCCGCCCGCGAGCGGAGCGAGCGCAACGACTGCGGCGGCCGCGAGGACGCTACGCAAGGACTGCAGGGGCCTTCTCATGTCGTGACACGGATGACGATTGGGGGATAATGACCCGCATGATACCGCATCGCACGGGGCGCGCCCGCACCCTCGCGGGGGAGCATCGAATGGAAGGCAACGACCTGCGCAAGGCCGGCCTGAAAGTCACGCTACCGCGGCTGCGGATCCTGGAGATTCTGGAGCACAGCACCACCCGGCATCTCTCCGCCGAGGACATCTACCGCTCGCTCCTCGAGTCACACGAGGACATCGGGCTCGCGACCGTGTATCGCGTGCTCACGCAGTTCGAGGCCGCGGGGCTCGTCACGCGCCACCACTTCGAGGACGGCATGGCCGTTTTCGAGCTCAACCAGGGCACCCACCACGATCACATCGTCTGCCTCGACTGCGGGCGCGTGGAGGAGTTCATGGACTCGGGGATCGAGGACCGCCAGACCGCCGTCGCGCGGCGGCTCGGCTTCGACATCCGCGATCACTCGCTCATTCTCTACGGCCGCTGCGAGCGGCAGAACTGCGCGTTTCGGAAGAAGCCGGCGTAGCGTCGGCCGCGGCGAGCGCCGCCTTGCGCATCTCGCGCGCGTGCTCGCGCGCCTTCGCCGTCACCTCGATTCCCCCGAGCATGCGCGCGAGCTCCTCGGTGCGCTCCTCGTCGGAGAGCTCGGCGAGCGCGGTGCGGGAGCTGCGTCCGTCGGAGAGCTTGCTCACGCGAAAGTGGTGATGGGCCTGGGAGGCGACCTGCGGGAGATGCGTGACACAGAGAACCTGCGCGCCCTGTGCGAGCCGCCGCAGCTCACGCCCGACGATCTCGGCCACCGCGCCGCCGACACCGGCGTCGACCTCGTCGAATACCATGCAGGGCTTCTCGCTCGTCGCCGAGGAGACCTGCACGGCGAGCGACAGGCGCGAGAGCTCCCCGCCCGAGGCGACCTTCGCGAGCGGTCGCGGGGGCTGGCCGGCGTTTGCCGCGACACGAAATTCGACCTGATCGGCCCCGTGCGGCGCAGGCTCGCTCGAATCGAGCGGCGAGACGTCCACCTGGAACCGCCCGCCCGCCATCCCGAGCACCTGCATGCGCGCGCTGATCTCCTTGGAGAGCGAACGGGCGGCCGAGACGCGCCGCGTGGTGAGCCGGGTGGCGAGCTCGCGATAGTGCGCGAGTGCGGCGGCGAGATCTCGGCGAAGAGTCGCAAGATCGCTCTCGGCGGTCTCGAGCGAGGCAATGTCGGCGGCGAGTTGGCGCGCTCGCTCGGGCAGCTCCGCGGGTGAGGCGCGGTTCTTGCGCGCGAGATCCTCGATCGCCGCGAGCCGTCGCTCCACCTGATCCTGCCGCGTGGTGTCCATCTCGAGGCTCTCGACGTAGTGCTGCAGCTCGCGCGCGGCCTCGCGGATCTGGATCAGAGCGCCCTCGAGCAGCGGAGTGAAGCCCGCGATCCGCGCATCGAGCGTGCTCAGGCCGCGCAGTGCGGCGAGCGCGCGGCTCGCCCCCGCATGCGCGCTCACGTCCTCGGAATCGTAGAGATGGCCGAGCGCGACGTGCGCCCCTTCGGCAAGCCGCCCGCGATTGGCGAGGCGGGTGCGCTCCTCGGTGAGACTCGCGTGCTCACCCTCGGCGAGGGCGAGCGCCTCGAGCTCGTTGAGCTGATGCTTGAGGAGCGCGAGGCGCTGATCCCGATCGCGCGACTGAGTCTCCAGATCGAGCGTGCGGTTGAGAAGGGAGAGCCACACGCGATGCGCGATGGCGACCTGCTCGGCGAGGGATTCGTGCCGCCCGTACGCATCGAGCAGCTCCCGCTGCGCAGCCGCGCGCGTCAGCGACTGGAACTCGTGCTGACCGTGTATATCGACGAGGAGGCTGCCCGCCTCGCGCAGCATCTGCACCGGAACGGATTGGCCGTTGAGGTAGGCGCGCGAGCGGCCATCGTTGGTCACGATGCGTCTCACGTTGAGCTCTTGATCCGCGGCGATCGCCTGCTCCTCGAGCCAGCGGATAAGCTCCCGCGGCGCTTGCTCGAGCGAGAACGATGCCGAGATCTCGGCCCGCGAAGCCGTGTGGCGGATGACCTCCGGGCCCGCGCGTCCGCCGGCGATGAGCTCCAGCGCCTCGACGATGATCGACTTTCCAGCGCCGGTCTCGCCCGTGAGGACGGTGAGGCCCGGCTGCAGTTCGACCTCCGCCGCCTCGATCAAGGCGAAATCGCGAATTTGAAGATGGGAGAGCACGGCGCACCGCTCAGCGGGAATGGTCCACGCTGCCGCGGCCCCAGTGCAGCTTCGAGCGCAGCAGGCGGAAGTAGTCGTAGCCCGCCGGATGCAGCAGCGTCACCGAATCCTCACCCCGTTGGACCGTCATTCGGTCCCCTGCCGCGAGCTCCCCGAGCACCGTACCGTCACAGACGACCTGGCCGCGCGTGTCGGCCCGGTCCACCAGCCGGATCTCGATGAGCGATCGGGCGGAGACCACGATCGGACGGTCCGAGAGCGTATGAGGCGAGATGGGTGCGAGGACCACGACATCGAGGTTGGGCTCGACGATCGGGCCACCGCAGGAGAGGGCGTAAGCGGTCGAGCCGGTCGCGCTCGCAACGACGATGCCGTCCCCCGCATGCGTGTTGAGGTAGCGGCCATCGATCCACGTCTCGAAATCGATCATGCGCCCGGTGGCGAGCTTCTGCAGTACCACGTCGTTCAGGGCGAGCGAGACCTCCGCGGCGCCATGACCGACGAGGCGCGCTTCGAGCAACGGACGGCGGTCGAGCTCGCTCGCGCCCTCGAGGGCGGCATCGATGCATTCGATCACGTCCTGGGGCATCACATCGGTCAGAAAGCCGAGCCGGCCGCGATTGATGCCGAGGAGCGGCACACCGGAGCGGGCGACGAGGCGCGCCGCGTAGAGCAGGGTTCCGTCACCGCCGATCACGATGGCGATGTCCGCCCGCTCGCCGAGCGTGCGCTCCTCGACGCGCGAAAAGGGTCCGGTCGCCGCCTCCGGCGGTAGCGGCTCGCTCACCAGGACTTCGATACCGCGCCCCGCGAGGTGCGGCAGTAGAAGCGCCGCCGACTCACCGACGCGCGGATCTGCGAATCTGCCGATGAGCGCGCATACGCGCACGGGAAAGGCCATGGCAAGTCTCGGTGCGACCCCGTTCCGGGAACTGGCAAGCCTTTGTAACACGCGGGCCCGCCCGTCCCAAGGGAACGTGTGCGCAACGAGGCATCCAGCGGGTCTTTTTGACTTTTTCTGACCCCTTCATCCCTCGACCGGTCATTGCCTGGGCTTGGCGGACTGCGCGTCCTCCTCCGCGGCCCGGCGGCGGACGAGGAAATAGAACATCAGGTCCGCCAAGCCGACCGCAGCGGGCAGCAACCCCCACCAGGCATCTTCCAGACTCGACTCGGCCCTGATGCCGAGGAACAGCACGACGCCGATCAGCACGAGCATGACGCCGCGTCGCAAATACGTGTAACTGGCGGGCCCGGGAGTGCGGCGATAGTTCTCGAAGAACTCCGGCGGCAGCGGGGGCAGCTCGATACCCTTCTCGATGGCGGCGAGCCGCTCGGTATGGTGCAGCTGGAACATCTCGCGCTTGCGCCGATAATTGAGCGTGATCGCCAGCATGCCGATTCCGATACCCATGATGATGCCGACGATCGGTACGAACATCACTAATTCTTGAGGGGACATGAGGAGTTCCTTAGAGGGGCGATATTCGCCCTTGATACCCCCCGTCGCGCCGTCGGGTTTCAGCACTCGCCGCGGGGCCTGATGCGGTGAAACCGGTTCTTCCCG
>JASHUC010000284.1 GCA_030040235.1 Gammaproteobacteria bacterium
CGAGCGATGGCGCGGGTCGCGCCAGCGGAACTCGAAGGCGACGCCCCGCAAGACGAGGCCGAGCAACATCGCAATCATCAGTGGATAGGTCGCCGGCAGAATGATCGCATAGGCGAGCGGGAAGGCCGCGAGCAGGCCGCCGCCGCCCATCACGAGCCAAGTCTCGTTGCCGTCCCACACCGGCGCGATCGCGTTCATCGCCTGGTCGCGCTCCTCCCCCACGGGGAAGCTCGGAAACAGGATGCCGATGCCGAGGTCGAACCCGTCCATCACCACATAAGCGAAGACCGCGAAGGCAAGGATGCCGGCCCAGAGGATGTCGAGGTCGTGGCCGTCCATCGCGTCACTTCGCTGTCGATGAGGCGCTGTCGATTCCGGCGGCGGGTGTGATGCCGGCGGCCCGATGCGGTATGTGTGGAGGCTCGCTCTCGGCCGGGCCGGGCGGGCTCGCCATCAACCGCAGCAAATAGTAGATTCCCGCTCCGAAGGCGCCGAAGTACACCAGCACGAAGGCGATGAGCGATGAGGCCACGGCCGGTGCCGCCACCGGCGAGTGCGACTGCGCGGTGCGCAGCAGCCCGTAGACTGTGTACGGTTGGCGGCCGACCTCGGTCGTCACCCAGCCGGCGATCACGGCGAAGAATCCCGCCGGCCCCATCAGCACCGCGGCGCGGTGCAACCCTTTCCATTCGTACAGTCGTTTGCGCGCGCGCGCGAGCAGACTCCAGAGGCCCAGGCCCAGCATCGCGAGTCCCAACGCCACCATGATCCGGAACGACCAGAAGACGATCGGTACCGGAGGCCACGCATTGCGCGGGAAGTCGGTGAGGCCCGGGAGCGGCGCGTCGGGATCATGCTTCAGGATCAGCGAGCCCAGGTGCGGCAGGGACAGCTCGTCACGAACGCGCGCCTGGCGATCGCTCGGCAGGCCGAAGAGAATCAGCGGTGCCCCGTGCGGGCTCGGACCATAATCACCCTCCATGGCCAGCACCTTGACCGGCTGATGCTCGAGCGTGTTGCGTCCTTGCAGGTCGCCCGCGAGCATCTGGATCGGCGTCACGAGGGCCGCCATCCACATCGCCATCGAGAACATCTTGCGCGCGCCGGCATTGGTGCGGTCCTCGAGCAGGTGCCAGGCGCCCGCGGCCCCGACCAGCAGCGAGGTCGTGAGATAACACGCGATCACGGTGTGAACGAGCCGCAGGGGAAAGCTGGGATTGAAGATGATCGGCAGCCAGGACCCGGCGGGAACGAACTGACCCCTGGCATTGACCGCAAAGCCCACCGGCGTCTGCATCCAGCTGTTCGCGGCGATGATCCACGTCGCCGAGATGAGCGTGCCGAGCGCGACCATGCACGTGGCCAGGAAATGCGTCCGCTTGCCGACCTTGGAGATGCCGAAGAGCATCACGCCGAGAAAACCGCCCTCGAGGAAGAAGGCGGTCATCACCTCATAGGCCATCAGCGGCCCGATGATCGGCCCGGCCTTGCCGGCGAAAACCGACCAGTTCGTGCCGAACTGATAGGACAGCACGACGCCCGAGACGACCCCCATCCCGAACAGGACGGCGAAGATCTTTAGCCAGTAGCGGTAGAGGTTGGCATAAACGCCCTGCCGCGTCTTCAGCCACAGCGCTTCGAGCACGGCGAGGTAGCTCGCAAGCCCGATCGAGAGGGACGGGAAGATGAAGTGGAAGGAGACGGTGAACGCGAACTGCGCGCGCGCCAGGATCACGGAATCGAGATGCCCAGGCACGATCAGGCCCTGCAGATCGCCTCGAGACGCCCGGTGATGGCACCGAGCGGCCGACGCTGTCGTGTCGGGTCCACCCCGGCCCGCATTCAGGAGGCGACGAGGCGCACCGGGATCGACTTCGCAGCGGGCGTGCCGCTCAACTTGTCGTAATACTCGAGCGGCAAGAGAGGATTGAGCTCGGGGTAGTACCCCGCGACGTCCCCGCGCGGCATGGGGTAGTCCAATACGGCGAGTCCCTCCACGCGGCGGAGCACACCATCGTCGGTGAGCGTCTCGAGCGCGACGCGACAGCCCGGCGCCAGTCCCCTTGCAGCCCGGTCCTCCGGATTCATGAAAAGAACCATGCGATCGTTGTAAACGCCGCGATAGCGATCGTTGTAGCTGTAGACCGTGGTGTTGAACTGGTCGTGCGAGCGTACCGTGGCCAATCGCAACATGGACGGGTCGGCGACCGGGGCATTGACGGCGAGGCCCGGGAAGAGCAGAAAGTTTGCTTTGCCGTTCGGCGTCGGCCAGACCCGCCGGCGCGGCGGCACGTCGAGGTGGAATCCTCGGGGGTCTTTGATCTTCTCCGGGAAATCGCCGAACTCCTCCGGGTAGACCTCCGCGATGGTGGCGCGGATGAGGTCGTAGTCGTGCATGTAGCGCGCCCACGATACCTTGCTATGGGGCAGCGTCGCGAGCGCTATGCGACAGACAATCTCGGTCTCCGGAAGCAGGTGGGGGCTCGCGGGCTCCAGAACGCCGCGGGACGGAGTCACTTTTGCCACCGAGTCCTCGATCGTGACGAATTGCTCGCCGGCCGGTGTGCGGATGAGCTCGGAGCGGGAGGTTACGGGCAGGATGAGCGCGTCGCGCCCGTGCACGAGATGGCCGCGGTTCAGCTTGGTCGAAATCGCTACCGTCAATGCCAGCTTGCGCATGGCGGTATAGGATCGCTCGGTATCGGGCACTGCCCGTACGAAGTTGCCTCCGAGGCCGATGAAGACCTTGGCTGTACCGTTGAGCATCGCCTCGACGGATTCGACCGTGTGATGGCCGGGCTTGCGCGGCGGCTCGAAGCCGAACACCTCGCGCAGGCGATCGAGATACTCCGGGGAAGGCTGCTCGTCGATGCCTACGCTCCGGTCGCCCTGGACGTTCGAGTGGCCGCGAATGGGCGCAATCCCGGCGCCGGGCTTGCCGAAGTTGCCCCGCAGGAGCAGCAGGTTCACGGCCTGCTGGAGCAGCCGCGAGCCTTCCTGGTGTTGTGTCAGGCCCATCCCGTAGCAGAGCATCGTTGCGGGCGAGCGGATATAGATCTGCGCGACGCGGCGGATCTGCGCTTCGCTCACTCCGGACGCTGCGACGATGTCGGCCCATCTCTGGACCAAGACCTCCTCGCGCACCGCCTCGAGCCCGGCGGTGTGAGCGTGAATGAAGCCCCAGTCGAGAACGGCTTCACCGCCGAGGTCGCGCTCGAACAGGACCTTCATCATGCCCTTGAACAGCGCAAGATCGCCGCCGATGCGGATGTGGACGAACTCGCTGGCGATCGGTGTCGATCCGAAGGTCGCCATCTGGATCACGTCCTGGGGCGCGGTGAAGCGGATGAGCGCCCGCTCCGGCATCGGATTCACCGCGACGATCGGTACGCCGCGCTTTCGCGCCGCGACTAGGTTCGTCATCATGCGCGGGGAGTTGGTGCCGGGGTTCTGTCCGACGACGAAGATCGCCCCCGCGTGCTCGAAATCCTCCATGACGACCGTACCTTTCCCAACGCCGATGGAGGGCGGCAGGCCGCGGCTCGTGGGCTCGTGGCACATGTTCGAGCAGTCGGGAAAGTTGTTGGTGCCGAATTCCCGCACGAAGACCGAATAGAGGAACGCGGCCTCGTTGGCGGTGCGGCCGGAAGTGTAGAACTCCGCGTGATCGGGGCTGTCGAGCGCGCGCAGGTGGCGGCCGATCAGCGCGAAGGCATCGTCCCATTCGCAGGGCACGTAGCGGTCGCTCGCCGCGTCGTAGCGCATCGGCTCGGTCAGGCGGCCCTGCATCTCGAGCCAATGATCCGACTGTGCCATGAGCTCGGCCACCGTGTACTTCTCGAAGAGCTCCCTCGTGACTCTGCGTTTGGTTGCCTCGAAGGCGAGCGCCTTGGCGCCGTTCTCGCAGAACTCGAGCGTCTTCCTGCAATCGGGGTCAGGGAAGGCACAGCTCGGGCACTTGAAACCGCCCGGCTGGTTCATCGCGAGCAGCGCGCGCGACCCTTTCGTCAGCACGCTCTGTTGCATGAGCACTTTGGCGGTCGCCGCTGCGGCGCCCCAACCGCCGGCCGGATGGTCGTACGTCTTGAATCGGAGCTTGTCGTCGGTCATATCCAGCACTCCGCGAAGCCGCTGGCAGCCTGCCGACGCACGTTATCACTTCACGCGCTCGAGGATGAAATGATGTGGGACGGCCTCGCGGGGCACTGCGTGAAGGTCGTCAGGCGCTTGGACCGGTACACCCGGCGGTGGCGGCGGAGCGGCTCAGCGCTGCGCCCACGTTGAGATACAAGTGAACATGACCGTCACCTGCGTCGGCTCGGCGAGCCATGACCCTCGGGTGACATCGAGGATCTGCGCACGCTCGCCCCGCTCCGCGCAGAAGTTCTCGGCGTCCTCCCCGGCGCGTTCTGCCGCATCCGCCGGACCTTGCACACCCAGGGCAGATATCCGATAGCGGCCACTCTGTACCGGTTCGATCTGGCTGTGCGACGCACACCCGCCGAGCAGCATCATCGCAAGGACCATGATGCATCTCATGCGTGCATGGTCAGCGTCGGTTGTAAGGGTCCCCGCTCCATTCCGGCACCAGGGTGGATTCGTCATCCAGAGCGAGCGTGGGATTGTTGAGGATGCCCAGGACATCGATCGTGTTCATCCCGGCGAATACTCCGGTCTCGACATTCAAGTCGTAGACGGCCTTGCCACGCGGGTCATGAACGACCTTCCCGGGCTGCGTTGCGGTATCGGTGCGCACCCCCGTGGTGGGTTCGCTCGCGAGCGTCCTGTCGCACGGTTCGTTCGAGGCAGCGAGTCTCGGGTTCTGCTTCGGCATTGCGCCATCGATGATCGGCAGCGCCGGTTATCCGGCGGTTCCGAATATGTGCAAATGCCGCGCCCAGGACATAACCACAGCGCTCCGGCCGCAGCTCTGCGGCCGAAAATCGTGCGGTTCGTCGCAGAACCGCCGAACTTTAGGTCAGGCATACCGCTAACGCGATCACAGCCGAGGTGCCATGGCATGCCCCGGGAGGCGAGAACTTGCCGCCCGGGCGAGCTGGGATCGAAAGCCGTATCGCGAGAAGTGCGCGAGGCGGTGGAATGCTGCTAAATTTGGTCCGATGAAGATCGCGATCACCGGAGCCTCCGGGAGGTACGGGCGGCTTGCCACCGACCGGCTCATCGAGCGGGGCCTCGCGACCGACCTGATCCTCATCACCCGCACACCCGTCAAGCTCGCCGACCGCGCACGCGCGGGATGCAGCGTGCGCTACGGCGACTTCGACGAGCCCGCGACCTTGCCGGTCGCGTTGCGTGGCGCCGACAAGCTCCTGCTCATCTCGGCAACGCGGGTGGGAGCGCGCATTTCTCAGCACAGGGCCGCCATCGATGCGGCCGTCACCTCCGGGGTGCACCACATCGTCTACACGAGCTTCGTGAACGTGGACGAGGCCAATCCCGCCATCGTCACGCGCGATCATCGGACGACCGAGCATTTGATCCGCGCGAGCGGACTGGCATTCACGTTCCTGCGGGATGCCCACTACGCCGATGCCATGATTCTCAACGCCGGCCCGGGCTTCATCTCCTCGGGCGCCTGGATCACGAGCACCGCGGGCGGGCGCGAGGCGATGGTGTGGCGCGAGGATTGCGTCGACTGCGCCGTTGCGGTTCTTACCCACAGCGGGCACGAAAACCGTGCGTATCCCATCACCGGGCCGAACCGGGAGAGCTTCGCGGAGGTTGCCGCGATACTCGCCGAGATCGTCGGTGTGCCGATCCGGCTCGTAGAAACCGACGATGCCGGGATGTACGCGCATTTCGATGCCCTCGGCATCCCGCGACAGCCCGTCGATGACCAGTCGGTTGCCGGAATCCCGTGGAATAGCGACGACATGGTGAGCTTCGAGCGGGCGATCCGCGGGGGCTTTCTCGATGTGTGCACCGACTGTGTGGAGCGCCTCGCCGGTCATCGAGCCCGTTCGGTGCGCGAGCTGATCGAGGCGAACGCCGAGCTGCTCAGGGGTGTGCGCAAGTGAGCCGCACGATGACACCCCGGTGCTCGCTTGCAAACGGCCTCGGGTGTGGCGGTCGATGAGCGGGCTCTATTCGACGATGGAGAGTCCGCGGCTCGAGTTTGCGATGGAGATCAGGCTCGAGTTCCCGCAGGGGCAGCTCATCGCCAATACTCCGATGGGCGGCAATCGCTCGGCCGTGTATGTCGAGAGCGGCACCTTCGAGGGACCGAGGCTGCGCGGCAGGGCAGTACCGCATTCGGGCGGCGATTATGCTTATTTCCGCCCCGACGACGTTGCGGTCTTCGATGCTCGCTACATGCTCGAGGAAGAGGACGGCACGCTCATCCTGCTCAACAATCGCGGGTATCTTTGGGGCCGAAAGCCCAACACGATGCAGCGCCTGCGCGAGTGGGCGTTCGCAGGCGGGGCGCCCGTGCCGCACGAGGAATATTACCTGCGCGCCCAGCCTACGTTCGAGACGAGCGTGGGCAAGCACGACTGGCTCACCAAGCACGTCTTCATCGGCATCGGCGAGCGCCGGGCCGATGGGAATCGATTGCGATACTACGCGGTGGTCTAGAAGAACCGAAATAGGGGAGCAAACCATGAAGCGCGTCACGGTCGTATGTCTCTGGCTGGCACTCGGGGCCGTGCTGGCTCCCGCGCTCTGCCATGCGGAGGTGTCCTGTACTCGCCCGGGTCTCAAGCAGGCCGTCGATCTGTACGTCGCAGCACAGACCAAGGGTGATATCTCCGGGCTGCCGCTCGCCAAGGGTGTGGGCTACTGGGAGAACGCGGCTCCCGCTCGCATTCAAACGGGGTTCATCACCAAGCCG
>JASHUC010000285.1 GCA_030040235.1 Gammaproteobacteria bacterium
AGGGGATGTTGATGTAGAAGACCCAGCGCCAGCTGTAGTTATCCGTGAGCCAGCCGCCGAGCGCCGGTCCAATGATCGGTCCGATGAGCACGCCCATGGCCCACACTGCGGTCGCACGGCCGTGGTGCTCCGGGGGGTTGATGTCGAGGAGCATGGCCTGGGAAAGCGGCACCAGGGCGGCCCCGCCGATGCCCTGAAGCAGCCGGAACATCACGATCTGAGTGAGCGACTGCGCCGTGCCGCACAGCGCCGACATCACCGTGAACCCGGCGATCGAGAGCACCAGGACCCTCTTGCGGCCGTAGCGCCCCGCAAGCCAGCCGGCGAGGGGCGTCATGATCGCCGAGGCGACGATGTAGGAGGTGAGCACCCAGTCCACCTGCTCGAGCGTCGCCGACAGGCTTCCGCGGATGTGCGGCAGCGCGACGTTTGCGATGGTGGTGTCGAGCGCCTGCAGCACCGAGGCCAGCATCACGCAGACGGTGATCGGGATTCGGTGGAGCGAGTCCTTGGGATCCATCGGAGCTGCGAACCGCTGCGCGCCGCGCTCAGCGCGCGCGGGCACTCAGTGCATCGTCCTGAGCGCGTACCGCGCCGCGGGGCCGGGCCGCGCCCACGAGCCGGTGCGCCTGCGTGTCCACCTTCACCGTGGCACTCAGCCCGGTCCGCAGCGTCGGCACATCACCTTCGAGCTCCAGGCGCACGGGCAGGCGCTGCACGACCTTGACCCAATTACCGGTCGCGTTCTCGGGCGGCAGCAACGAGAACTCGGCGCCCGTTCCGGGGCTCACGCTCGTGACGGTCGCCTGGAACGTGTGGTCGGGGTACGCATCGATCCACACGCGGGCGGAGTCCCCCGGGCGCATGTGTGCGAGCTGCACCTCCTTGAAGTTCGCCTCGATCCAGACATCGCGGGTCGAGACGAGCGCGAAGGCGGGAGTCGCGGCCCCGATGTAGTCACCGACCTGAAGCTGCTCGACGCGCGTGACGATGCCGTCGATCGGGGCCGAGATGGTGGTGTAGGAGAGATTGAGCAGTGCGCGATCGAGCTCCGCCTGAGCCTGCTCCACCGAAGGGTGCTCCTCGACGCGAATGTTGGGATTTCCGCCGAGACTTGCGAGCGTCGCCGTGATCTGCTGCTCAACGGCCGCGACGTTCTGCTGGGCCTCGTTGCGTGCGAGCAGCGTCCGGTCGGCCTGCGATTGCGAGGTGATGCCATGCTGAAGCAGGCGCATCTGCCGGTCGTATTCGCGCCGCTGGTACTCGAGCGCGCTTTGCGCGGCTTTCAGATCCGCAAGACGTTGCCGGTAGGTCGCTTTCAGCGATTCGACCTGCAAGCGTGTGCTCGCGAGCCGCGCGCGAGCCTCCGCGACGGCGATGCGAAACGGACGCTGATCGAGCCTGAACAGCACCTCTCCGCGGTGCACGCGCTGATTGTCGCCCACGTCGATCTCGCTCACCCGTCCCGAGACGTTCGAGCTGATCGACACCTGCGCGGCACGAACATAGGCATCGTCCGTGGATTGATAGCGTCCCGCGGTGAAGTAGTAGAAGAGCCCTGCGGCCGCGGCGATCAGCGGCACGCCGATCATGAGAGGCGCCCGGAGCCGCTCGCGCAGCCGCCGCGATCGAATGTCCGCCGAAGCGTCGGCCCGCGGCTCCGGCTCACCGTCGCGCGCGACGGGCCGGGCGTCCTGGTCACGCGCCACGGCGTTCATCGCGCGGTGCTCGCGGCTTTGCGCCCGGGCGTAGCGGGGCGCGGCGTCGGGGCGGATCGCGCCAGCGGCTTTAAGCCGAGCAGATTCCTGTGAACCCGCTCGAGGAGCTCCATGAGCTTCGTGCGCTCGTCGTTCGCGAGGCCGTCGAGCACCTCGCCACGGGTCTGCGCCGCCAGCCGCCAGATGTGCTCGAGTAGGGGCTTTGCCTTCTCCGTCAGCATGAGGCTGCGGGCGCGACGATCCTCGGGGTCCGAGCGGCGCTGCACCCAGCCGTCAGCCTCCATGCGATCGAGAATGCGCACGAGGCTCATCGGGTCGATCTCGATGAGCTCCGCGAGACGCTTCTGGCTCACGCCCTCGTTTTTCGACAGATAGGCGAGCGCCTTGCACTGTGGCAGGGTGAGCGCCAGGCCATGTGCACGCTCCTCGAACCGCCGGGTATAGAGCCGGCCGACATCCTTCAGCAGGAATCCGAGGTTGGCGAATCGATCCAGGCGGTCCATACGGCCTCTGCGCTCGCGGGAATCGTATGACCAAGCATATCATATCTAGTGATATGATATGGTACACCTATTATAGGCAAAGCTTACGATGTGAGGCGGATCACAGCCGCCGCGCTCTGCGCTAGTGCGTGGCGGGGTTCAGCAGCTCGAGCCGCTGGCCGCCCGTCTTCGGATCGCGGTACTCGCGATTGTCCTCGCAGACGTACTCCATCATCTTGTAGCCGGGCCGCCGCTGGTATTCCCAGGTGAAGGTCCACGGCTTGGTCAGATAAACCGGATCCGTGACCGTGATTTGATCCTCGAAGCGATCGGGGGTCAGGAGGTGGATTCGCTCGTTGATCTGCATCCGGTCGCTGTGCGGCACATCGTGGTAACGCACCTCTTCCCTGATCCCCACGGTGTTGGCGACGAGCGTGTCGCCCTCCCAGTGACCGACCGAGTGCCCCCAGAAGCCCGGCTCCGCATCGGCGACCGCAACCTGCTTCTGATTGAGATAGATGTACCGCACCTGGCGGTACGCCTCCTCGATGATGGTGATCTGCCCGGGTGTTTGAAGCACCTGCATGGGGAACATGGCCATCATCATCGCCGGCATGCCATCGGGCAGGCACTGAGCGTATCCGCCGTAGAGGGGTTGCCCGCGCTGGTCCGCCTCGCGCGAGGCCTTCTGCCGCGCGCGCCACGCGGCCAGGTACTCGGGCTTGAGCGGCGGCTCCGCCTCGCCCCGATTGACCGCGCTGGACCGCGGGTCGATCTTGAACGGCTTCGCGTGGTAGCGATCCCAGGTTCCGGTGAGGTCGGCGTGATTGATATGAGCCGGTGCCGGATGCTCCTGCGCGTCTGCCGCCCCGCGGGCATCGCCCGCGACGGTGAGCAGCGGGAATGCAATGGCCGTGCAGATCGCGACGGCGACGCCCCTCGGAATGAAGTCTCTCGCACGCATCACGCGCCCTACCGGATGTTGGCCTTGCCTGCGGCGGGGCCGTTGCCGAAACTGCGCCCGTCCGCGAGCGTGACCTGCTTGAGGAGCCCGCCGGGCTCACCCGTGCGCAGCGGCGCGATGATCGTCGTGATGCGATCACCCTTCTTGATCATGTTCCATTTCCAGCCGGCCCGATCGAGCAGCCCCGGGTTGGCGCACTCGATGGTGTAGTGCTTGACCTTGCCTCCGGGCTCGATCGCGTCGAGCTCGATGTAGACATGCGGGTTGGTCCACTGGAAGTACGCGACCGTGCCCGTGAGCTTCACCTGATGGTCGTGGTCGAACATCGCGAAGGAATGGTGCGCGAAAGCCGGCCCTGCGGCCATGACGGCAGCCCACACGAGGCACATCCGGAGGACGCACGGCGTCTGCGGCACCTTCATCACCGTCTCCTGTCGCCCATGAGCAACGGCTCGAAGGCCATCATAGCGCTCGCCGTTGACGTTGCAACGCCGGCGCGCGTTCGGTCAGAGACGGGCGGGTGTCGTCGCATCGAGCGGCAGGCTCGCCGGCTGATAACGCGTCTCGAGGTCGCGGCGCAGATTGCGGCCAGCGAGGGCGTAATGGACCGCGGCCCACAAGCCGAGCAACGACATGACCATGAGCGCGTGGCGCAGGCCCGCGGCGGAGGCCGCCGAGCACGCCGTCGCCAGCGCGTGCGCGGAGGCCGCGGGCGCGACGCCGCCCGGGCACGCGAGTTTGAAGGCACCGAGCGGGAAGGCTTGCGCCGCAAAGCGGTCGCTCAGAATCCCGACGAGCGTCGGACCGAGACCGATCCCGGCGAGGCCGAGCACCAGGGACACGACGAATGCCGAGGAGGCGCGCATATTGGCGCCGACCATGTTCTGCGCCAGCGCGAGGCTCGGCGCGTAGTACACGAACATGCAGACGTGAGCCGCAATGAGCACCACCACCGCCGTGCCGAGCACGGGCTCCCGGAATCCGAGCAGGAATAGCGGCGCGGCGAGCGTCAGTCCGAGCGCCGGCCCCCACACGTACCAGCGCCGGTCGGAACGGCCCGCCCAGTCCACGCCGAATCCACCGATGAGCAGGCCGGAGCCCATCGCCGCGCCGGCGATGAGAGCCACCCAGCGGCCCGCAGCGGCAAATCCGAGATGATAATTGCGCACCAGAAACGTGCTCAGAAACTGGCCGATGGCATTCATCGAGATCGCCGCCAGCGCACAGCCGATGAGCACGTGCCACATCGAGCGCTTGGCGAACAGGAACCGGAACACCGTCCAGGTGGAAGGCGGCCGCTCGCGCGCGAGCGGATCGGGATCGCACATGCCGCGAGGCGGCTCGCGCAAGGTGGCGAAGGCAATGAGTGCCACGACGAGCGCCGCTGCGCCGATCACGGCGAATGTCGCGCGCCAGCTCACATGCTGCGCGAGCATGCCCGCTCCCATCGCACCGGCGACCACCCCGATCGGAGCGCCGAGCCAGATGATGGACATGACCGAGGCGCGCCTGTCCATGAGGTAGTGATCCCCGATGAGGGACGCCACCGGGGTGCCAAAGCCCGCATCTCCCACCCCGACCCCCACGCGAAAGAGCAGCAGGCTGGCGAAGCTCTTCGCGGTCCCGCAGAGGGCGGACATGGCTCCAAAGAGCGCAATACAGGCTGCGATGATCTTGGTGCGGCTCAAGTGCTCGGCGAGCCGTGCGAGGGGGAGACCCATGAGGGCATAGAACAGGGCGAAGCCCATCCCCTGAAGAATCCCGAGCTGCGAGTCGGTGAACCTCAGATCGAGCTTGATGGCCTGCAGGGAGACGGCGATGCCCTGCCGGTCGGCGAGATTCAATGCATTGATCAGAACGAGCAGCAGCAGCAACCAGGCTCGGTAGCGCCTCGAGAACGTCGTAGAGTTCATGGACGGTCCTTCCCGATCATTTGCAGCCGGGCGGCTTGCCGCAGTAACGGCTGCCGCAATAACGGCTGCCGCAGCACCGGATGCTAACGCTTGAGCCCGAACCGGCGCCACGCGAGCCTGCAACACCGCGAGCACGGCCGCGCACTCCACGATAAGATGTGCGCCCCCGCGCGGGTGAGGGCTGCGTGTCGCTGCGTTTCCGGGAGTTGTTGCTTGCACTCGCCGTCGTGATCGGCCTCGGATGGGGGCCGCGGGTTGCGCACTCCGACGAGGCGCCCTATTCCTGGACGCCCTGGAATCCATGCCCGGGCTGCGATTTGCTGGTCGGCGTCGGGACCACCGTCACCACCTTCAGCTGGACGGACGGGCTCATCCTGCCGCTCACCCTGGAGATCGACGACAGCCGCTGGGAAGTCGGCGCGTTTCGATTCGCAACCGCCCAGTACCTCAACGAGGAGCCGCAGTATCCGGCGTCCTTTCGCAGCGCGAACCCGGAGTGGGGATTCGATGCGTTGCGGCGCTGGCAGATCCTGCATCGCTCGTGGGGAAAGCTGTACGTGGGCGCCGGCGGCAGCTACAAGACGGCCAACGACTACCTCGATGACCGGTGGAACTTCGCTTACATGGTCGGGGTGCGCTTCACCGTCGGCGGCGGCTCGATTCTCGAGCTGAGCCTGCGACACTGGTCGAACGCCTGGTTCCACATCCCCAACCGCGGCGTGGATTTCGTGATGCTGAGCTTCGGGATGTAACGCGCCGGTCCCCCGGTCTCCCTTATGTGAAGTCCGCGCGCGCAGCCCGGTGGCACGGCCCGTCCGGGCTCGGCAAAAGGTGTGCGGCGGTACTGCGACGGGCCCCGCATGAGCGGCTAACTTCGCCTCCTATGCCCCGACCGACCGCCAGGCAGCGCCAGAGCTGTGCCGCACCCCCTCAGGATGCGCCCTCGATTCGCGAGAGCATCGCTCTCGTGTCGCGCCAGCCGATCTACGGCCCCGGCATGGAGGTGATCGCGTACGAGGTTCTATATCAGCAGGACGCGCGCGATGCGACCATCAGGATCGTCGCCGATGCGGCGCTCGAGATCGGTCTCGACCGGCTGGCCGGTGGGTTGCCGGTGCACATCGACTATCCCCGCGAGCTGCTCATCTGCGATTCCCCGCCGTCGGTGCATCCGGAGCGGGTCGTCATCGAGATGGCTGCGGACACGCCGAGCGATTCGGCGCTCATCGAGGGTTTGAGAGCGCTGCGCGCCCGGGGGCATCGCATCGCCCTCGAGGACTACTCCGCGCCTGTCGAGGGGGCCGCGCGAGCCGACCCGGCGCTGCTCGAGACCGTGGACATCGTCAAGGTCAACGTGTCGCGCCACACTCGAGAGCAGCTCGAGCGACTCGCGGCCGCCATGCGCGGGCGCGGCACCACGCTGTTTGCCGAGCAGGTCGAGACGGTCGAGCAGTTCGAGGAATGCGCGCAGATGGGCTTCCGGGGCTTCCAAGGTGATTTCCTGCATCGGCCCCAGACCTTCAAGGCTCAGCGCGTGCCCTCGAGCAGGCTCTCCACGTTGCGCCTGATCTCGGCGCTTCAGGACCCGAACTTCTCGCTGCAGGAGATCGAATCCCTGGTCGCGCGGGACATCTCCCTCTCCTATCGAGTTCTTCGCTGCATCAATTCGAGCTTCTACAACCTGCCGCGAAAGGTCGAATCGATCCGCCAGGCGATCGTGATCCTCGGTGTGGACAATCTGCGCCAGCTCGCCACGCTCGTCGCGCTGCAGGGCTTCGAGAATCGTCCGGCGAGTCTGTTCCTCACCGCCATGGTGCGCGCAAGAATGTGCGAGCAGCTGGCGCGCCTTGCGGGCGCGAAGGACACCGGGCCGTACTTCATCACCGGCCTCTTCTCTCTGCTCGAGGTGCTGACCGGCATCCCGGCACCGGATCTGTTCGATCAGCTTCCGCTCAGCGAGACGGTCGAGCGTGCCCTGGTCTCGCAGGAAGGCGACATGGGGGCGGCTCTCAAGTGCGCACGAGCTTACGAGCGCGCCTCGTGGCGGCGGGTCGCCTATGGGGGCTTGAGCCCCGAGCTGATCCGCGCGGCCTACGTCGATGCGGTGTTCTGGGCCGAGCGTGCCCAGGCGCTCACGGCAACATAACGCTCAATAGCGCGCGAGCAGCGCCTCGATATCCGCGCGCTCCGCATCGAGCGCCTTGCCGAGCGGAACGTGCCGCAGGCGATCGGTACCGTTCACGATCTCGGCGAAGGCGATCCAGCCGCCGTCGTGCTTGCGCAGAAAGCCCGCGATCCCGCAGACCGAGTAGGGGTTCTCCATCGTGCCGGTTTTGAGAGCGACTCGATCGAGCCATGCCGCGCTGCCGTTGCGCAGAAACTCGAACGGCGCATCGCGCGGCACGACGAGACTCCCGTAGAAGGCCGGAAAACGTCGCGCGTCGTGATACTCGTGCGCAAGCAGGCCGACGAGGTCGCTCGCCGAGAGACGATTCTGCGGTGTGAGACCGCTGCCGCTGAGAATCAGCGGGCCGGCGCCCGTGCGTCCATGGCCCGGCGGCTCGAGATGCGCGAGGAAATCGGCAAGCACGCGGCCCGCGTCGGAGAGTCGCAGCGTCGGCTGCTCGGAGACGCTCGCCGCGACATCGAGCGCGAGCACGTCGGCGATATAGTTGTTCGAGAAGCGCAGCATCCGGCCGAGTTGCTCGCGAAGCGAGAGGCCCTCGGTCGATGCGAGCACCTCGACGTGCGCCGGCAAAGGCTCGGCGCTCACGATGACCGGGCCCTCGACTGCGACGCCGATCTCCCGCAGCGATTGGCAGAGGAGCAAGCCGATACCGCGTGCCGGATCGGACATCGCGCGGTAAACCCGTTGCGGGTCGCCCACGGGCACCTCGCCACCGACGCGCAACCGGTCGCCGGAGGCATCCGTCACACGCTCGATCCATAGACTCTGCCGGCCCCCGGCACGCACCGTCTTCACGATGCCGTCCACCTTGAGGGGCAGCTTGGAAACGTCGCAGCCGTCCACGAGAGCCGCTGCGCCCGGGAGCGTCGGGCGTACGAGCACGCACCAGGTACCGAAATCGACTCCGATCGCAGCGAGCGGCGCGTTGTAGGCCTTGTCACTCTCGCGCAACGCCTCGCACCGGTCCTGCGTTTCGCAAGATTCCGCGCGGAAGGGCGCCGGAGCGACGATGAGCCGTCCGCGCACACGCGTAACGCCGGCGCCGCGCAGCTGCGCGGCGAGTGCCCAGAGCGAGTGATCGTCGAGTGAGGGATCACCCGCTCCCTGAAGAATGAGGTCCCCCTCGAGCTCACCCCCCGCGACCCGCGCGGTGCTGAGCAGGCGCGTGGTGAACATCTTGTCGGCCGGCCAGGTCTCGAGGGCGGCAGCCGCCGTGGCGAGCTTGGTGAGCGAGGCCGGCGTGAGGCGGGTGTCGGCGTCGAACTGCTCGATCATCTTCCCGCTCTGCAGGTCGAGCGCGGAAGCCGTGACCGCCGCCCCGTCCGCCTGGAGGGCGGCGAGAGCACGAAAGGCGGCATGCGCCGGCGTGCCGACTGCGAGCGCGATGCTCAGGAGCGCTGCGGCGAGCCCCGCAGGCGGCAAATGTCCGCTGCCGCGCGGCCAATTCTTGCCGGTCTCCCTTGCATGCATCTAATTCGCCGCTCCACTCGCTCCCGTGTTCGAGCCCACTCGACACGAAACTCGAGCGATTTGCAAGGCTACCCCGCCGATTCGTGCGGCACTGCGCCCCGCTCGGCGACCGCGGGTGCGTTTCCTGCGAGGCGCTCCACAGAAGGCGCCAGGACTCTGGCGAGGATCTTGCTTATACCAGCCAGGGTATCGGAGGTCTTTCGCTATGACCATCGGCAATGTTTCCGGGATGAGCACCATCCTTTCGAAGCTCGGCTTGTACGGCAATGCGGCGCAATCCGCCGCCGCAGGATCCGGCTCCAGCGGGGCTGCGAGCACGGTGGCCGCCTCTTCGCAGAGCGGCGGGTTCACGAACACGATCGTGCAGGCGCTGTCGCAAATCGGCGTGAGCGGCGCATCGAGTGCGCTCGGCACCGGTGCATCGAGCTCGTCTTCGTCCTCCTCATCAGGCAGCTCGCAGAGCGCCTCCCAGGCCCTGCAGAGCTTCATGCAGAGTCTGCTCACGGCGCTGCAGACGCAGGCCGCGGCGAACGGCGCTCAGCAGGGCGCGAGCGCCACGAGCGCATCCGGCACCCGCGCGAGCGGACACCACCATGGACACGGACACCACGGCGGCGGCGGGGGCCTGCAGAGCCTCATTCAACAGCTGAGCGCCTCCTCGAGCGCCTCCTCGAGCGCCACATCGACCGCGACCTCGGCGAGCTCTTCCGCATCGGGAAGTGCGACGGCAACGGCGGCCAACGCGTCGCTCGGTTCGCTTCAGCAGAGCTTCAATAACCTCGTGAGCGCAGTGGGCGGAGCCGGCAGCCAGGTCACCCTCAGCAACTTCCTCACGACGCTGTCGAGCGATCTCTCGACGGGAGCCCGCACGGGCAGCCTGGTGAGCGCGCAGGCGTAATCGCGCGCGCAGAGTTGCCCGCTCTCTCGCCGTCGGCGAGACTGGCCTCATGCGCGTTCTGGTCGTCGAAGATGACCGGATGATCGCCGAGGCGGTACGGACGGCCCTCGAGCAGGACGGTTACGCAGTCGAGTGCATTCGCGACGGTGCGGGCGCTGCCGCGGCCCTCGGCACCTCGAGCTTCGATATCGTCCTGCTCGATCTCGGCCTGCCGAAGCGCTCGGGCCTCGAGGTGCTGCGCGAAGCGCGCCGCCAGGGCGCAACCACTCCCGTCATCATCATCACCGCACGGGATGACGTTCACAGCCGCGTCGCCGGGCTCGACTCGGGCGCCGACGACTACCTCGT
>JASHUC010000286.1 GCA_030040235.1 Gammaproteobacteria bacterium
AGCTCCGGCGTCTCGACCGCGAGGCGAAATGCCGGTGCAAGAATCCCGAAACCGAAACGACATCTTGACCCGCTACCGTCTGGGCTCGGCTGCGGCGATCGCGCCGAGTCGAAGAGGTCAGCGCGGGTGGAAAGACCCATCGTCTTATGCGCCTTGGCCGTGGGGTCGTTTATGCTGACGCTCGCGCTCTCCTCGCGGCACGAGGGTCTGTGGCGCCCCGGCGCCGCATCCGTGACGCGCGCTGTGCCTCAGCATCACGAGGGGAGTCCCTTCCCCTTGCGCGCGGCGGCCTCGCAGGCTGTGCGCCGATCAATTGCGGCGCCGAGGGCTGCGCCGGCCAGCGCCGGGAATGCAAGCGCACCCGGCATCGCGCCTGCGGAACCTGTGCAAGGCGAACCGCAAAATGAGCCTTCCATCGCCGATGGGGATGACGGGGCGACGCTCACCCGAAGGAGGGATCGGGGCGCGGAGCACGGCGCAAGATCGCACTGACGGATGAGGCGCATGAACGCCCCCAGGGTCTTTATCGTCGCGGCCGCTGCACTCTGGGTGAGCGGCCGTGCCCTGGGCCGCGAGCGCGCTCCCGATCCCTGCCCGAGGCCTGCCCCCGGAAGCGTCGTGCCGGAGCCTCGCGACCTGCGTAGTCGCGACGGCGTCCTCAAGCTCGATCTGACCATCCACGATTACCGGGAGGCCGACGGCTCCGTTCGTTACTGTTACCTCCTCGCAGACGGTGCACAGTCGCCGACGCTGCGCCTGCATCCGGGTGACCTTCTGATCCTGCGTCTGAAGAACGATCTCGTCGATTTCGAAACCGGCGTCGGCGGCGCGACCCCACGCCAGCCTCAGGTGGCCCATCCTGGTGCGATGCCTCGCGGCATGGGCATGTCGATGTCTCCCTCGTCCGATCCGTGTCACAGCGCCGCAATGACCCCTACATCGACCAACCTGCACTTCCATGGTCTCACGGTGCCCCCGGTGTGCCATCAGGACGATGTCCTCAAAACCTCGATTCAGCCCGGAGATCCCCCGTTCGAGTACCGATTCCGTATTCCGCTCAACGAACCTCCGGGGCTCTATTGGTATCACCCGCACATCCATGGATTCAGCAAGGTTGAGGTGCTCGGCGGAGCCTCCGGCGCATTGATCGTCGAGGGCATCGAACGGGCGAATCCTGCACTCGCGGGTCTGCACGAGCGAGTGCTCGTGATCCGCGATCAGGACCTCCTCAATCCCAACGCCCCGCCCTCGAAGTCCGAGCCCGTGGTCCCCAAGCTCTTCATCGATCGCGACGGCGACTCCGCCAACAACGGCACCGGATTCGGCACGCCGGCGAAGGACCTCTCCATCAACTATGTTCCGGTGCCCTACCCCGACTACCCACCGGCCCGCATCACGATGAGGCCGGGCGAGCGCCAGCTCTGGCGGGTACTCAATGCATCGGCGATCACGTATCTGAACCTCGCGGTGCTGTACCGAAAGATCCCGCAGCGGCTCGGGGTCGTCGCGATCGACGGCGTCCCGCTACACTACGGCGGCAGTCCCGCCCCGCCCGTCATCTGGGTCGATCACTTGGGCGTCCCCCCCGGCGCACGCGTGGAGTTCATCGTTGCGGGTCCGCCGCTCGGGGTTCCCGGTCTCCTGGTCACCCGAACGGTCGATACCGGCCAGGGCGGAGAGAACGATCCCAACCGGGCTCTCGCCTCGATTGCCGCCGCGGGCAATGCGCCGGAGCCAGGGTCTGTCTTGCCGCTCGATCCGGCGCCGCTGCCCCCTGCGGCTCTCCCGTGGCTCGGCACCGTCGCGCCCGTGCGGGTGAGAAAGCTCTACTTTTCCGAGAAGCTCGAGAACCCGAACGATCCCAACAGCGCGACGACGTTTTACATCACGGTGGACGGTGAGACTCCGCGGCCGTTCGATCCCAGCTCCAACGTCCCCGACATCATCGCCCGCCAGGGTGATGTAGAGGACTGGATCATCGAGAACCGCTCGACCGAGCTGCATGCCTTCCACATCCATCAGCTTCACTTCGAGCTGGTGGACTGGCTCGGTATTCCGGTTCACGAGCCGTTTCTTCGCGACACCGTCAACGTGCCGTACTACACGGGCCGAATGCTCGAGTATCCGAGCGTGCGGCTGCGAATGGACTTTCGGGACCCCAACACCGTGGGCACGTTCGTCTATCACTGCCATCTGCTCGAGCACGAGGACGGCGGGATGATGGGAACGATCCGTGTCGAACCGAAAGCCGCCTCCGCGCGCTGACGCTGTCTCTGCCCGGTCATCTGTCGATCACGCCGCCGACATGTTCGATCACTAAAAAGGTGCTCGCGAAGACAACACTCACCCCAGGGAGACACGCATGAGCGGCTATAGAACTGTATCGCCCGTGCTCAACAGGCTGCGCGCCGGAATCTGCTCGCTCGCACTGCTTCAGATGTCGATTGGACCTGCCGTGGCGAGCGCCGCAGCGGCCCCAGCCGATGAAGATACCGTCACGCCGGTCAAGCACGTCATCGTGATCATCGGCGAGAACCGCAGCTTCGATCACGTGTTCGCCACGTACGTGCCGAGACCCGGCCAGACGGTTCACAACCTGCTGAGCGAAGGCATCGTCGAGCTGGATGCCGATAAGAATGCCATTCCCGGCTGGAATTTCCGCCAGGCGCAGCAGCTCTCGGCATCGGATCTGGGCGGGCAGGATGCCTTTCTCCTGAGCCCACCGAAGCAGGAATTTCCGAGCAACCAGCTGCCTGCACCGGAGGTGGGCGGCCCGGAATACGCGCAGGGGTATTTCACGACCAAGGCGTGCGAGAACGCATCGGGCTCGGCCGCAGCCACCTGCGCCGCGAGCGCGCTTACCCTCGCAAAGGAAACGGAAACGGGCTTGCCCGATGTCTATGATGCCAACGGCCTGAGCTACTACCAGTCGCTCGTCTCCGGAGGCACGAACCAGTACAGCGACACGCCGGACGTGCGCATCGTCAACTTCGATAGCCTCCCGGCAGGTCCGTTCCAGCTGACCAACGGCACCCATGCGGCGACGCCCGGCTACAGCCTCTCGTACACCGACTACAGCGCAAGCCCGGTCCACCGTTTCTACCAGATGTGGCAACAGCTCAACTGCAGCCTGGGCCAGGCCTCGTGGGGCAACCCCTCCGGCTGCAACGGCCAGCTGTTCTCGTGGGTGGAAGCCACGATCGGCGCCGGGGACAACGGCCTGACTCAGACCCAGTACGCGAACAATTACTACAGCGACTCCTTCAGCGAGGAGTTCCTCTACCCGACCGGATTTTCCGCCGCAGACCCGCCGACGGCGGCCCAGTGGACTGCCAACGACTACGCACTCTACGACTCGGTGCCGGCGACGACCGGTGAAGGCTCCAGTGCGCTCGGCTTCTACAACATGGCGCAGGGTGATGTGCCCTACTTCAAGAGCCTGGTCGACACTTACGCCATGAGCGACAACTTCCACCAGTCCGTCAACGGCGGCACCGGCGCCAATCACATCATGCTCGGTCATGCCGACATGATCTGGTTCAGCGACGGCAACGGCCATCCGCAGACACCGCCCAACGGCGTGGAGGTGTACACCGGCACACCGGACCAGGGCACCGTGAATGAGATCGAGAATCCCAACCCCGCCGCGGGCACCAACAACTGGTACACCGAGGACGGCTACGGCGAGAGCTATAACTCGGGGTATCCCCCGCCCTACACCGCCGCCGACAAGGGCGGCGCTGCCTACGGCGGTGGCTCCTACAGCGACTGCTCGGATCCGAGCGAGCCCGGCGTGGGACCGATCCTCGACTACCTCGCGAAGCTCCACATCGATCCGCGCTGCGAGCCCGGCCATTACTACCTGCTCAACAACTACAACCCGGGCTGGTTCGGCAACGGCCACGACGCCTACACGGATCACAACCCATCCAACACGCCGTTCACGATTCCGCCCTCATCGACGCCCAGCATCGGCGATGACATGAACACCCACGGAATTTCGTGGAAATACTACGGCGATCAGTGGAACAACTACGTCAACGACCCTTATCAGTTGAATTACGGCACCAATGGCCCGAACGCGGACGAGTACTGCAACATCTGCAATCCGTTCCAGTACGACACCTCCATCATGTCAAACCCGGCCGAGGTCGCGGCGCACATCCAGGATACGGTCAACCTGTATTCGGACATCGCAAACGGCACACTGCCTGCGGTTTCGTTCGTCAAGCCGAGCGGCTATGTGGACGGACACCCCTCCTCCTCGAAGCTCGACCTATTCGAGGGCTTCGTGAAGAAGATCGTCGACCAGGTCGAGGCATCCCCGTACGCCAAGGACACCGTCATTTTCATCACCGAGGACGAGGGCGGCGGATACTACGACTCCGGGTACGTGCAGCCCCTCGACTTCTTCGGCGACGGAACGCGCATCCCATTGATCGTCGTCGCGGACCCGAGATACCTGCCACTGCGCGCCGGGGGATACATCTCCCACGCGTACGCGGACCATGTGTCGCTCATCAAGTTCATCGAGCGCAACTGGCATCTGCCGGCGATTACGAGCCGCAGCCGGGACAATTTCCCCAATCCGGTCCAACCGCCGGGCTCGTACGCACCGGTCAACACTCCGGCACTGGATGATCTGTTCGACTTCTTCGACTTCCCGTCTCGGTAGGGCTCGTTCCAGCCGAGAGCGGGATTCAACTGCCTAGGGCAGGCGTGCGGTCATTGCAACCGAGGAAAGCATCACCCCGTGGGTATGTGGAGAACCGCCGCGAGATCGGTACTCATTCCAAGCGACCATGAAACCCGATCCATAGGGTTGAACGGACGGGATCGCGCCCGTTGCGCTGAGATCGCTCACTCGGTGCTCCACGCCCAGAGGCCTCCCGGAGGCATCGAAGGAGCGGACATAAACCTCGAAGCGGCCCGTTCGATTGTCACACCAGGCGAGCTCGAGACGATGCTGGTTCCACGCGAGGTACGACCCGAAGGACGAACTGGGCACGGTGCTCACCCTGCTCCCGGGGGGCAATCGGCCGAAGGTGAGCGCCGCGGCCGGCAGGACGTCGTATTTCACCTCGTCGGTTCCACCGTGCTCGTCGTACCACGTGATTGCAGCGGAACCTGACGCGCTGAAGCGCAGATCCGGATAGACTCGACTTACTCCGTCGTCGAGAGTCAGCGCGATGTTTCGCGCCCTGCCCTGATCCACGAGGGCGAGCCGCAGCTCGTGATCGCGCGTGCCGACGGCCGCGTCATACACGATGTAGAAGGCGCCGACCGAGTCGGTCGCCGCATTGAGGTTCCACGTATTCGTGTTGGCCGGTCCCGCGGCGATCGGCGGCTCGAGCTCCCGCCCCGCGAGGTCGTAGCGCGCCGCCCACACCTGCGGCTGCGCGCTCGTCACCGGCGGAGTCTCGATCCAGGCGACGTCGATCTCGCCCCGTGAGGTGCGCACCACCGGATTACGCGCCGAGCCACCCATGGCGCTGAGCGCTCGCCGCCACATCACGTGGCCCTGCGCATCCAGGCGCGCAAGCCACGCTCTCAGCGTGCCGCGCCGCCGGTCCCGCTCGTACCACCCGACGATCGGCACGTCACCGGATAGCTCCAGGTCCGCCTCGTAGGCATCGTTCCGAGTATCCGTCACCCGCAACGGCTTTGCGGCCGCGCGCCCATCGCCGTCGAGCCATTCCATGTAAATCGCATTCCGGTCATCCGGTCCCCCGTTCCAGGCCACCGAGACCCGAGAACCGGAGACGGCGAGCGAGAGCTCGTAGGCTCGCATGCCGCCGGAGCTGACAGCGTGGCTATCGGCACGGGCAACGGCTACTGCGCACAGCGCCGCAAGTGCTCCGGCTCTAAGTGGAGCGGCGCGCATGCTCACGCCAGCGCCAGCCGAGGATGAGACCCAGCAATATCAGGGCCGGCCAGAGAGCATCCCGGATCGAGAGCCTGGGCAGCGCTGCCGTCGGAAGCTGCTGCGCTCGTTGGGAGCGCTGTTCTTCCGTCATCAGCATGCCCTTCAGCATCGAGCTCGCGGTGCGCCCGGAATCGGAGCTCACGGGTATGCGAATGGAATGCATCACCGCCGTCTCATGGCGCGCGCGGTTGCGCTCGCTGAGCTCGCGCGCGTCGTTGTGCTGAGCGAACTCCTGCAATGCCTTCGCCGCGGATTCGATCGATTTGCCCATCGCCTTCTCGAGCTGCGCGCGCGCGTTGGCGATATCGGGTGCCGGTACGCCGGCGCGCGCCGCCTCCTTCAATACGTACTCGAGAAGGCGCGGATCGCCGCAGCTGACCTCGGTGCAATTGACCCCGTGGCGCTTGATGCTCTCGATGTATTCGCTGAGCAGCGTGTCCCGGGTCCGTGCATCGGCGGTCCAGTATCCTTTGCGGATCGTCTCCAGCATCCGTGCGGTGATGTCCTGATAGGCAAAGGGCGACTTCGATTCGAAGAACGCCTTCATGCCGAGCTCCTGGCTGTCCTCCACGTAGGTGTCGAAAGTCTGCTGCCACATCGCATCGTCCACGGCGCCGGGAACGGTCGCGTCCCAACCCCAGAGGTATTCCACGAAGGACCGCATCTCCGCCGCGCCCGCGTAGCCCTCCTTCTGCATTCCCTTGATCCAGGTCGGATTGACATAGCGCGAGCGAAACTCCCGCCCGATGAACTTGCTGAGATCGGTCATGGCCGGCTTGCTCGGATCGCGGGAATCGGCGACCAGGACCTGCGGGTTCTTGCCGTCGAGACTGCGGATGGCCGATGCAAGGCCCCCGACGTACATGAACATGTCATCGTTATCGAGCGCGCCGTAGAGCGCCGTCGAGCTCGAGTGCACCACCGTCTGAGTTCCCGAAAGCGCGAGACGGAACGCATCCTCCATGTCCTCGCCCCAGAATCCATTCCCGTAGCCGTGACCCATCTTGCGGATGTAGTCGTTGGCGAATCCCGTGTCGCTGTCCCACGAGCCGCTGTTGGCGACGATGGTCGAGGTATTGAGATCGTAGGTGCCCGGGGGCTCATCGAAGATGCGCACGCCGGCCATCCGGTCGGCGAGCGCCGGCTTGGTGCCGAGCTTGATGAGGGCGGCGCGCTCTTCGAGATAATGCTGGCGCACGACGTTGTCGGCCTCATCGAGCATCTTGACCCGCTGCACGGCCTCATCCATCAGGTGGGTCACGTTGGAGAACAGTCCGGCCGCCGCGCACGCGATCACGATGTCCACCCGCGGCCGTCCAAGCTGACTGCGCGGAACCACCAGGACGCCGACGAGGTTTCCGCGCGCATCCCAGACGGGCTTGGTCCCGAGAAGATAGAAGACCTCGGACTCGAGCACACCTTCGCTGCGCATCGTCTCATCGCCCCAGATGACGAACGACACTTTCTCGAGCGGTTTGCCGGTCTTCTTGAGGTGATCCTCGAGCATCTGCTCCGCGAGCTTCGAGCCCATGACCCAGGCGGCGGGCTTGGGCACCTTGTCGGGATCGATCCCATAGAAGTCGTTCCCCGTCGCATAGGAGTCGGGATTGCGGATCGGTTCTCCTCCGAGGCCTGCCGGAACGAAGCGCCCCGCCAGAGCTCCGCCGAGATCGGCGAGCTCGCGCGGACCGGAGGCGACGATGCGCGCGCGCATGTCCGCGGCCGAAACCTTGCGATTCTCGGGGAGCTTGGAGCGGTCCACACTCACGATCGCCTGCACCGTGCTGTCGATGGCGTCCTTGCCCGGCGTGCGGCCGAACGTGTGCAGTCCATAAGGGATCTTCTGATCCTTGAGCTCGAACAAATAGTCCTCGATCTTGTGCACGTCCGCGTCCGTCCAGCGCACCTTCTTCTCCAGATCGAGATCCTTGGCGATGCCGAGCTTGATCGCCTGTTCACGGATCTGCTGGAGGTAAGTGTCTGCGAGTTGCGGATTCTTGCTTTCGTTACGTGATTGATCGTTCATCGTCTCGCTCAGCTTCGCGAGCTCCGTCGTCAGCCCGCCGGGCTTGAACGGCGGCACCATGTGGTCGACCAGCTCGGCCATGGCGCGACGGCGTGCGACGAGTCCCTCGCCGACCACATCGACGTTGTAGATATAGATGTCGGGGAGATTCCCGATCAGCGCATCGGGCGCATCGTCCTCGGCGAGTCCCACGTCGCGCCCGTTCAACCATTCGAGAGTACCGTGAGTGCCGACGTGCACGACGGCGTCGGCCTTGAAGTCATTGCGCAGCCACGCATAGGCCGCGACGTACTGATGGGTCGGCGCGAGGTCCTTCGCGTGATAGAGCTTTTCGAGGTCCGCTCCCCAGGCGCGCGCGGGCTGTGGCATGAGCACGATCTTGCCGTAGCGGACCATCGGGATGACGAACGTCGTCCCATCCCTGCCGTGGACCGCCATCAGGGTGCTCTTCTCGGGCTTGCCCCAATCCTTGATGATCTTTGCCTTGAGACTCGGCGCCATCGCGTCGAGCCAGCGACGATACTCCGCCATCGGTACCCGCACGGCATGACCGGCCGAGAGCATCGCCCGCAGCTCGCCCGGGGCACTGATACCGATGTTCCGCGCCTGGGTGGTGATGGCGGTCAGAACCTCCTCCGAGGTGGGAACCTTGCTTCCGATGTCATAGCCCTGGCTTTTGAGCTCTCGCAGGATGGCGGCCAAGGACTCGGCGACGTTGAGGTAGCTCGCACCGATATCGGCTTTGCCCGGCGGATAGTCGTAGAAGAGGAGCGCGATCCGCTTGTCGGCATTGGCCTTGCGGCGCAGCGCGGCGTACTTCAGGGCTCGTGAGACGGCCATCCGCACCCGGGATGGAACCGCGCGGGTGATCACCGACATCATTCCGGTCGCGGGATCACGGATCTTTTCCTTCGTGCCCACCACGGTCGGTGCGATCGTACCGGCGAGCTCGGGTGCGACGAGATCGAAGGTGCCCTCGAAGGTCGAGAGACCGGTGGCGGATTTGCGCCAGTCCTTCTCGCTGCGACCGTAGAGCGTGATCACGTTGATGACGGGGATGCCGACCTTCTCGAGAATCTTCGCGGCATCCGAGCCGACGAACTGGAAGTTGGCACCGAGGCCGACATCGGCGCGCGGCTGCCCGTGCGAATCGAGCAACAGGCGCTCGAACGCCTCTGGGCCCGGATACCCGAAGACGGGGATGGCCTCCGCACCCTGCCTCTCCACCTCGGCGATCAGGGCATCGAGGAAGTCGGTGTCGCCGGTGTAGTAGGTCGCCTTGAAGAAGCCGATCGCGACGCGTGGTGCGCCCGGATGCTCCTTACCATGAGCGGCACGCCACGCATCGAACTGCTCCCAGGTTGGGAAGACCCGGCCACCCTGACCGTCCGGATAGTAGTAGCCGAAATCGAGCGAGCGCTGCGGCTCGGGAAGCGAGAGCCCCTCGATCCCGGCCTTCGTCAGAGCGAGCTTCATCAGGCCTAGCGTGTTCCGAGGTCCGGCGTGTTCCCAGTACGCCCTCGCCCTCGGATCCCAGTCCACACCGCGACTGATGTAGGCTCGCGATCCCAGCAGTCCCTCGCCTACCCCGAGTACCGTGCCGTGGCGCTGCACGTCGGCAATCAGATCGGTCTTGTTGCTCGCATTGAACTTCGCGAGCATCTGCTCGTTCATCGTGTCGAACACCAGAACGTCGGCGGACGTGATGCCCTTCGATGCCGTATCCGCGACGGTGGACTCCGCGAGCAATGACAGCTTGATCCGGCCTTTGAGATCCGGACGCTCGGTGAGCAGCTCGTGGTAAGCGCTGAGCGTGCCTGGAATATTGCCGTCCGAGAACAGATAGCCGAGATGGATGACCCGGTGGCTGGGCTCGCCTCGCGAGGCCCCGTGCGCGGGGTTCTGCGCGAGGCCGTGGAGCGGAAGGCAAAGCGCCACCGACAGGGCGCTAAGGAGTCGGATGAGCCGGTGCGGCACTGGCCGCCCCTCCCGATGCGGGATCGGGTACGTAGATGATCTGTCCGTTACTCAGGCGATAGGCGACGCCCAGACGTGTGCCCTCGCCCCGCCCGACCTTGCCGGAGAGCTTGTACGCCGTGACGGTCTTGCCCTTCTTGACGATGAGTTCCTGATTCCCTGCGGCGTCGGTCTTCACCATCGTCACTTCGCTCTTCGCGTTGAGCAGGTCACCCAGGTTGTAGACCGAGAAGATCGTGATCATCAGTCCGACGATGAATACCACGGACACATCGAACAGGTTGGCGACACCGGCGAGCGGGTCCTCCTCGATGGGCTCCTCGGGGGCGGCAAGCTTGATGAAGCGTCCCATCAGGCGCGCTCCAGCTTGCCGGAAACCGGCCTCACCTGGCAGGCCCGCTCGAGGTCGGCGGAGACGGCCTCTGCGAGGTAGCGCTGCTCGCGAATTGCCGCGCTCACCCAGCTCTGGCGCAACGCGACGAGCGCGTACGCGATGGTGCCGGCCGCAAGCCCGATGATCGTCGTCGTGAAGGCAATGACCATCTGTCCCGCCATGGCCTGCAGATTGCCGCCGGCCATCGCCGCGAGCGATCCACCCATCGGGATGAGGGTGCCGATCAGCCCGAGGCTCGGGCCGAGCTTGACCAGCGAGCGCACGCCATCGAGGGAGTGGCGCAACCGCTCTTCGCTTTCGGCCACCACGTTTTCCAGGCCGCCTCCGGTGAGGCCGTCCGTGGCGTCGAGTTCCTGGATCGCTCTCAGCATGCGCCGAAGATTCGGGGGGAGCAGCGCGAGTCGCTCCGCGTCGGCTCTGAGCACATCGCCTCGTTGCAGCCAGCGCTTCAAGCTGAACCGCTGCCGAATGTGTCGCTGGCGCACCGCTTCGCCGATCGTACGGCCGATTTGATACAACGTGAGGCCCACGCAGACCCACAGGAGCGCCATCACCGGGAAGCGCAGAATCTGGCCCAGGGCGAACAGCCCATTCTCCAGGAGGTCGAGCAGACTCATCGGCCGCTCCGCATCCCGATCCAGAGACCGACCAGCAGAGCAATGCAAAGCAGAGCTCCGGCCCACATCGGGACCGCCGTGTGCGTCGGCACCAGCGTGTGATTCAGCAGTCGCGCCGAGCGCCAGCCGGAGGCGACATCAGGTGCCAACCCCACCGCAACGGCCGCGAGTCCCGCCAGATACAGAATGGTGTCCCGTGCGCCAGCATTGCGCTTCGGGACCAGTAGTGCACCCGTCATCAACACTCCCGCACCGAGCAGCAACGCTACCCAGCGATTGAGGCCGCATGTGGCGTAGAGCGCCGCGGCCGCTCCCGCGCAGACACCGGCGAGCACGCGATCGCGCCGGCCCGAGCCGGGCCAGATCAAGGACACCGCCGCTGAGGCTCCGGCGATGAATCCGACTCCTGCCGAGGGAGGGACGAACACCGTCAGTGCGGCAAACGCCGCGGTATAGGAGGCAGCCAGCTCGAGCGCCGCAACCCGCCGCTCGAGCGCCTGCGCGGCAAGCACGACGGCCACCACCATCGTCAACAACCATACGCACGAGGCGGCGAACGAGGACATTCGTCAGTGGAACCGGGGGACGAGGCGCAGGTAGCGAAGCGTATCCACTGTCCCCGTCTTACGCCGCAGACGCCCACATCCCTCCACCGCTCGACGGTCGGAGCGTACGGAGGGATCAAGTCGGCTCGATCGTATTCTCACGAAATATCCATGAAGCCTCGGCTCGCCCATTTGCCGGTCGAGCGATCGAGCAAGTTTAAGGCATGGGAGAGATGACGAGGGCGCGAATCACCGCCGGGGTCGTTTCGGTGCTCGCAATCGCCGGGTCGGTCTGCGCCGCCCCACCGCAGCGGGTCATGTCGATCAGCCTGTGCTCCGACCAGCTATTGCTCGATTTACTGCCTCCGAGCCGCATCACCTCCGTTACCTACCTGTCGCGCGAGCGCAATGAGTCCTACCTCAATGACGAAGCCTGGAAAGTCGGGGTCAACCACGGAACCGCGGAGGATGTGGTCAGGGAACGCCCCGATCTGGTGCTCGCCGGAACATACACCACGCCGGACACCCGCCGCCTCGTGAAGGCCGTGGGAATCCCGATGATGGAGCTGCCGCCAGCCAATACCTTTGAAGAGATTCGCGACCAGACGCGCGAGCTCGGACACGCCCTCGGCGCCGATGCGCAGGCGGATGGGCTGATACGTCGCATGAACACGACGCTTGCGCAGCTCGCCGCGACGGCTCCGAAGCGCCGAATCACGATTGTCAGCTGGGACGGCGGCGGCTCCGTGCCTGGGCGGGGCACGCTCGATGATGCGATTTTCAGGGCGGCGGGCGCCGTCAATCTCGGTGCCGAACCGGGTCTGCGCTCGGTTCAGTTCGATACCGAGCGACTGCTCCTGGCACATCCGGAGCTCCTCGCCTTCGGGGATGCGACGACGACCACCCCGTCACTGCGCAGCGGAATTTTCGCCCAACCTGTGGTGCGCCAGCAATTTGCCGGCCGGATGATCACCTACCCCGAGCTGCTCTACAGCTGCGGGCTGCCTCAGTCGGCAGATGCCGCCGTACAGCTTCGCCGCGCGATGCTCGCAGCCCTGCGTACCACGCCCCCAGGGTGATGCCGATGGACTACAAGCCTTCCGGCGCCGCAGCTAGGGGGGCTCGGCTCGAGCCTGCCCGGATCAGGACCGGCCTCGCCGGCGTTGCGGCGCTGCTCGTTCTCCTGACCATCCTTGCGCTCGTATCGCTGTTCTGCGGAACCGTGTGGCTGCCGCCCCAGCAATTGCTGGGAAGCGACGCAACGGGGCACATGGCGCGGCTGATCCTGATCGACCTGCGGCTGCCGCGCATGACGCTCGGAATGCTCATTGGAGGCAGCCTTGGCCTCTCCGGAGCGGTCCTGCAAGGGTTGACGCGCAACCCCCTGGCTGAACCTGGACTGCTCGGCGTGTCGTCCGGGGCCGCGTTCGGCGCTGTGGTGGCGATTTACTTCGGGTTCGCCAGCCACTTCGCTGCCGCCCCGCAACTGCTCGGGCTCTGTGGGGCCGGCGCTGCCATGCTCACGACCTTTGCTCTCGGTCGCGGTGGAGGAACCGTCGCCTTGATCCTCGCGGGTGCGGCGGTGATGGCCCTGATGTCTGCGCTCACCTCTTTCGCGCTCGATTTCGCGGCCAACCCCTACGCGGCGTTTGAGATCACGACCTGGCTCATGGGCTCACTTACCGATAAGGGTTGGCCTCAGGTCGCACTCGCATCACCGTTCATACTTGGGGGCGCTGCGCTCCTCGCCATGACCGGTCGTTCGCTCGATGCACTATCGCTCGGCGAGATGCAGGCCGAGAGTCTCGGAGTCAACCTGGAGCGACTGAATGTCCTCGCGCTCGTCGGGACCGCCCTGGCAGTCGGTGCTGCCACGGCAGTCGCGGGCGCCATCAGCTTCGTCGGTCTGATCGCGCCGCACCTCGTGCGCGGGATGATGGAGCATCAGCCGGCCCGCATTCTCTGGCCCTCCGCGATCGCAGGAGCGGCGCTGCTGCTGGCCGCCGACATTGCAACGCGCCTGATCCGGACCGGGCCGGAGATCAAGCTGGGAGTCTTTACCGCACTGCTCGGCACACCCTTCTTCTTTTGGCTGGTCGTGCGCCTGCGAAAGAACGCGCCGTGACCACGAGCGCGCCATGACCACGCTTGCGGCCCATCATCTCGTCGTGCGCCGCAAGGACCGGCTCATCCTCGACAAGATCTCCTTCGGCGCCGAAGCGGGCGAGTTCGTAGCGGTCATCGGCAGGAACGGCGCCGGAAAGTCCACGCTGCTATCCTCGCTGGCGGGGCTGCTGCGGCCCTCGCGCGGCCTCATCACGCTCGATGGCACGCCGCTCGCGGCGTTCGGTCGCCAGGCTCTCGCTCGCCGTCGCGCCTACTTGCCGCAGAATCCGCGCTGTGAATGGCCCATCTCCGTCGAGCGCCTCGTGGCGCTTGGCCTGACGCCCGTGCTGCCCGCGCTCGGGGACCTGCCGCCAGCGTTTCGGCCCCGCATCGATGCCGTGCTGAAATCCTGCGATCTGTCCTCCAAACGTCTGCAACCCGCGACCACGCTCTCCGGGGGCGAGCTGGCCCGCGCCATGCTTGCGCGAGCGCTCGTCGGGGATCCTGAGATCCTCATCGTCGATGAGCCCACGGCAGGCCTCGATCCTCGGCATGCGCTCGACGCAGCGGCGCGCTTGCGAGCGCTCGCGGGTGCCGGGAAGCTCGTCATCGCCGCCTTTCATGATCTGACACTGGTCGCTCGTTATGCGACGCGGATACTGGCATTGCAGGACGGCCGAATCGCTGGCGCCGGGCCCACGGCCGAGGCACTCACTTCCGAGCTCCTGCGCGAACTGCTGGATGTGGAGGCGCGCGTGACCCACACCCCGGGCGGCACTTTCGTCGACTATCTCTCCGGTGAAGTCTCTCGCCCCTGATTGGGGGCCGGTGAGCTGAGCTGCCGAGTCTCTCTAGAGATGCGCATCAGCCACCGGAACTTTGATCCAGATCAGCAGGCTCCAGCGCGCGCGCCCGCTGTGGTTGGGTAGCGCGCGATGCGGCGTGTAGCGGTCCAGGAATAGCACGCTGCCGGCGGCACAGAAAGGCTGCACGCGCGGCAAGTCACGGAGGTCGGACTCGGAGATCTCGAAGCGCCCCGAATCGCGTGCGTGTGGAAGCGGCGTCGTGCGCCGCCCGGCTATCAACTCCAGACCACCCGTATCGGGTCCTGCGTCCATGAGCGGAATCCAACAGGTCAGACGAATCCCGGAGCAGGGGGACCCGTCGTTGAGCACCACATCAGAGCGCCAGCGTTGACGTTCGGGGGCGAGCCCGGAAACGTTGGCGTGCAGGCGCATGATGAACCCGTCGGCCTCAGCCCCGAGAAATTCCTCGATGCACAGGCCCAGCGTCTCATCGGCCGCCACCCGCGTGAACGCCGGCGCCCGATGTGCATCGGTGCAAGCCGCCAGTCGCAGCAGGTTGGCATAGGACCGATCGCGCGCGGCGACACGGTCGAGCCGCTCGGCGAGCGGCGCACCCGGCTCACTGGCCTCGAAGGGAAGGTACAGCGCGCGGGCTACACGGTCGATGTGCGCGAGAACCTCGGCTTGCAGCGATTCAATCACAGCGGGAGCGAACACCGGCCGCAGCGCGAAACCGTCAGTTTCGAAGGACATCTGCCGGGCGGGCAGCGCGTTCATGGTCCACTACCGCGAAGCAGGATTGCAGACCTCAATACGCACGAGAACCGCCGCACCCTCCTCCGAAGCACCGGTCAAGCCCCATGCCAGCGCCCACCCGCGAGCTTGGATGGGGCAAGCGCCTGGACTCCGGCTTGGACGCGAGGGATCGCCTCGGCATGCGCCGTATTAGATTAGTTTCTACACCTCTGCATATATTGTCGTAAGGGCTGACTATGGCCGTCGTCGAAGAGATGCTGTGCACGGCTTTGGCCGATACCGTCAACGGCTGGAGTATGGGTACCTTCGGAGCCATCGCCGAATTTCGGCGCGATCCGCACGAGCCCACCGACTGCATACGCAAGGCCGGCGGATGGCGGCAATATGTCACCGCGCGCGGCGGGATCGGCGTGTGGACAGACCAGGATGTGACTCCGGTGGCATACGAGACCCTCTCCTCGGATGGACATACCTGGGGTCACACGCTTGCCTTCTGCCTTCCGCTCCCGCGCGAGCCCTCGGCGGGTGCGGTGCTCTGCAGGGGCGCGGACCCGAATCCGTTGCAACCATCGATGGGTTCGGGAGTTCTCTTTGATCTCGGGGTCGGCAGAGGCCATGTGAGCCTGTCGGTGCGGACAGCCGATCCGGCACTCATCGAGGCCCTGCAAGAGATGGAGGGCAAGCCGCTCCTCGGTGAGGACGGCGCTCGGGCGCGTGCGCTCCTGGTTGAGATGAGCCCGGCACGCATCGCGTGCTCCCCGCTCGGGCGCATCGAGGTCTACGCTGCGATTCCTCCACCGGGCGGGCGCAGTCCCAGTGGCCCGCACACGCACCTGCTGCCCAAGCTGCTCGCCACCGGACGCCCTTTCAGTGCCAACGCGCCGATCCCGGCCGAATTGCAGCCGGTGCTCACCCTGCACCCCCCATCGCCGTGGCGCAATGCCATGGGCACACGAATCCCATTCGATGCGTACGCGGACGAGCACTTCCGGATCCTGCTCGAGCGCTTTGGATTGCCCGAAGACAAGCTGACCCGGCTCGCCACGGAAGCCGCCGTCACCGCCGGTGCGGACCCTGCCGCGCACCTATGGCCCAGTACTCGCCGGGCCCGGGCGCAGGCACGCATCACGCTGCGGCGCCTGGCGCAGCAGCTCGGCGCTGCGCGAGTCGCCCCGTGGATGGCACTCTACGACCGGGGTGGCTCGACGGACGATGCTGAAGCTGATCCCGCGGACTGAGCGGATTGCTGCACCCAGCGCCTGTTGCGGTCCAGGCGCTCGGCCGTCGGCAGCACCGGGCAGCTCGCACAGAACCTGCGTCCCGGACTCTTGAAGTACAGGCAGCAGGCTGCCATGCGCTGGAAGGTTCCGGCGGAATTACCGACCCGGATCTCATACAGCTCCGGTGCCGCGCGAGCGATTTCCGGATGCTGGGCGAATAACGCACGCGCCTCCTCCATGCCACGGCCCGCATCGCCGAGCTGACGCGCGATGCTCGTCAACTGCTCCGCCCATGAGGACACCACCATGCTCCAGAGGGCATGACGTGAGAAGCCCGACCAGCGATGCTGAGCCTGCACCAGAGGCTCGAACGTCGTGAGCAGGCTCTCGAGCAGCCGCCCGCGCAGCCCACTCACTCCAGCCGCGGAGGCATGTACGCCCGCCTCGCCGTCTTGGAGGCTTCCTGCCCAATCGCTCGCGCCCGCGAGCGCATCTCCCGGGCGCCCACAGAAACGCGCCTTGCGGATGCAGAGCGTGCGCAGCAGGCTGCGATCCGAGAAATGCAGCTCGTAGTCATCCAGCTGCGGCACGCGTTCGCAGACCAGATAAGAGCCGATCGCGAAGCCGGAAGCCCATCCGCAACGCAGCAGCAACGCGGCCGAAGCTGCGCGACGCTTCGCGGTGGCAAAGCGCGCGAGAAGCGAGGACAACGGCGCCCGGTCCGGTTGCCGCAGCTCGGACGGCGTCATGATCCACCCGAGCGCCGGCGCATCAGGGGGCGCCTCGGCGCAGACCCGCACGTGCAGCTCCACTCCCCGCAAGCGCTGCAGCGTATCGAGGCATGCAGCCCCTACGGCCATCGGTTGAGGTCAATGGCGATGAGCCGCCGCAGCGATTGCCGATTCGGAACGCTCCTCGCGCGGCGGCGCCTCGCCTGCGAGCAGGTTGCGGATATCCTCGCCCCCGAGCGTTTCGAATCGCAGCAACCCCTGGGCAAGCGTCTCGAGTTCACGGCGGTGAGCCGTGAGGATCCGCCGTGCCTCGGTCAGCGCAGCATCGATGAGCTTGCGCACCTCGGAGGCAATGAGCTGAGCGGTCTGCTCCGACACATTCTGCTGGCGCGTGACGGAGTGCCCCAGGAATACCTCTTCCTGGTTCTCACCGTAAGCGACCGCTCCAAGCTCCTCGGATAGACCCCAGCGTGTGACCATCGTTCGGGCGAGCTTCGTCGCCTCCTCGATATCGGCAGCCGTGCCCGAGGTGATCTTGCTGCGGCCGAACACGAGCTCCTCGGCGGCACGGCCCGCCATCAGAATCGCAAGTCGCGCGCTCATCTGCTCGACCGTCATCGCCGCCTGATCGTTCTCGGGGAGCTGCTTGACCATGCCCGCCGCACGGCCGCGCGTCATGATGGTCGCCTTGTGCACCGGGTCGGCCGCGGGGACGTGCAACGCGACGATCGTTCGGCCGCCCTCGCGATAGGCGATCAGGCGCCGCTCCTCCTCGCTCATGATGTGCGTGCGGCGCTCGGCGCCCATCGTCACCGTGTCCTTCGCATCCTCGAAGTCGCGCATACCGACGACATCGTGGGCGCGCCGCACCGCGAGCAACGCCGCCTCGTTGACCAGGTTCATGAGATCGGCGCCCGAGAATCCCGGGGTGCCGCGCGCGAGCGACTTGAGATCCACCTCGGGCGCGAGCGGGACGCCGCGTGTGTGCACGCCGAGGATCTGCTCGCGGCCGAGCACGTCCGGATTGGATACGACGACCTGGCGGTCGAAGCGTCCCGGCCGCAGCAGCGCCGGATCGAGCACATCCGGACGATTGGTCGCGGCGATGAGGATGACGCCCGTATTCGCCTGAAAGCCATCCATCTCGACCAGCAGCTGGTTGAGCGTCTGCTCGCGCTCGTCGTTGCCGCCGCCGAGCCCGGCACCGCGCCGTCGTCCCACGGCGTCGATCTCGTCCATGAAGATGATGCAGGGCGCACTCTTCTTTGCTTGCTCGAACAGATCGCGCACGCGCGAGGCTCCGACCCCGACAAACATCTCAACGAAATCCGATCCCGAGATGGTGAAGAACGGAACGTCGGCCTCACCCGCCACGGCCCGTGCCAGCAGCGTCTTGCCCGTGCCGGGTGGCCCGACCAGCAGCACCCCGCGCGGAATGCGACCGCCGAGCCGCTCGAACTTGTGCGGGTCGCTCAGGAAATCCACGATCTCCCGCAGCGCATCTCGCGCCTCATCAACGCCGGCCACATCCGCGAAAGTCAGGCGACCGTGAGCCGGAGTAAGCCGTCTGGCGCGGGACTTGCCCAACCCCGTCAATCGCCCACCGGCTCCGGGCATGCGACTCATGAAGTAGATCGCCACGATCACCAGCAGGATCATGGGCAGCAGGTTACCGAGCGTGCCCGTCCAGGATGATGCCGGCG
>JASHUC010000287.1 GCA_030040235.1 Gammaproteobacteria bacterium
ACTGCTCGCCGTGGTAGTCCGGAGTGATCCGCAAGCCGCAGGCGGCGGCGGCCGCGCCGACGAGGTCCGAGAGCACGCAGGTCGCATCGGGCACGGTCACCTCGAGCTCGCCCGATCCGCCGTGATAGGCACCCTCGCCGAGCCAGCTCTTCTCGGAGCGCTTGAAATAGGGCAGCACATCCCGATAGCCCCAGCCCGGAAGGCCCATCGCGCGCCAGTCCTCGTAGTCCAGACGGTGGCCGCGTGCGTAGACCATGCCGTTGATGGCCGATGAGCCGCCGAGAGCTTTGCCGCGCAGCACCGGAATGCGCCGTCCGTTCAGCGCCGGCTCGGGCTCGCTCACGAAATTCCAGTTCAGGCGCGGCGCGGCGGCGTAGGTCGGGAAGGCGACCGGCATGTCCACGAACCATCCGCGCGGCGGACCGCCGGCCTCGAGCACGAGCACCGTCCGGTCGCGCTCCTCGGTGAGCCGGCTCGCGAGCACGCAGCCCGCCGACCCCGCGCCGACGATCACATAATCGTAAGCGCCGTCGTGGATTCTCGCCGCCGGGCGGTTCAACGGGAAGCGCTACTTCTGGTCCGTGATCTCGTCGAACTGAATGGTCGGCTGCACGTTCGTGAAGTTCGGCACGTCGGCGATGAGCTCCTGGGTGTGTCGCGCCTGCGCCTCATCGAAGGCCTTCTGATCGCCGATCCAGAAGTTCACGGTCGCAACGTACGGCGGCTTGCCGCCGTCGGGGCCGGAAAGACCCCTGCGCAGCTCGTACTTGCTGATCCCCTTGCCGTAGAGCCGCATGATGAGCGTCGCGTGCTTGCGCTTGTAGTAGTCGAAGTCGAAGCGGACGCCGTCCTGGTTCGGGTACAGCACGGTGATGCAGCGCATGATCGGGTGCTCCCTGTCGAGGTCGATGCGGGATCGATTATCGCACGGTCACTCGTTTGCCGCGGGCACGGGCGCCGGAGGCTCCCCGCGCGCGCGTTGCGGCCCATCGAGCGGATCGCCCATCAGGCGGCGCACGATCACGTAGAACACCGGGACGAAGAGGATTCCCAGAATCGCCGCGGAGAGCATGCCGCCTGCGACTCCCGTGCCGATCGCGTGCCGTGCATTGGCCCCCGCGCCGCTCGAGAGGACGAGCGGCATCACGCCGAGTATGAAGGCGAAGGAGGTCATGAGAATGGGACGGAAGCGCAACCGCGCCGCCTCGACCACCGCATCGCGCAGCGTCTTGCCGCCGGCGTGCTCGGTCACGGCGAACTCGACGATCAGGATCGCGTTCTTCGCGGCGAGTCCGATGATGGTGATGAGGCCGACCTTGAAGAATACGTCGTTCGGCAGGCCGCGCAGGTGGGCCGCGACGATCGCCCCCAGCACGCCGATCGGCACGACCAGCATCACGGCGAGCGGGATCGCCCAGCTCTCATAAAGCGCCGCAAGCGCGAGATACACGACGAGGATCGAGAGGCCGAAGAGCATCGGCGCCTGCGCGCCGGAGACGATTTCCTGCAGCGACTGCCCGGCCCAATCGAAGCCGATGCCTCGGGGCAGGTATTGGCCGACCAACCGCTGCATCTCCCGCATCGCCTCGCCCGATGAGTATCCGGGAGCATTCGACCCGGTGATCTCGAGGGCCGAGTACCCGTCGTAGCGCGTGAGCGTAGTCGGTGCGACCTGCCAGGTCGCATGAACTACGCTCGATAGCGGAATCATGGTGGGAATACTCGGCGTGACGGGCGAGCCGGAGGAGGCGAAGGTGTCGGAGGCTGCGAGGTTGGTGCTCGTGCCGGCCGGCGCCGTGGTGCTCGCGGCCGTCGAGCCCGTGCCGGCCGCCGGGAGGGTACTCGGAACGTAGAAATGATTGAGCGCGTCGGGGCTCATGCGGTAAGGCGCAGCCGCCTCGAGCAGCACGCGCAGCACGCGGCCGCCGTAGAAAAAGTCGTTCGCGTATACCGGCGCGAGCATGAGCTGCAGGGCCGTATAGATATCGCTCACCGAGAGCCCCATCGATTCGGCCTGCACCCGGTCCACGCTCAAGTGCAGCTGCGGCGCATCCGCGAGACTGTTGAGCTGCAGGTTGGTGAGGATGGGTGATTTGCGGGCCTGGGCGAGCAGGGTGGTCTCGGCCTCGAGCAGCGCCTCGTGACCGAGGCCACTGCGATCCTCGAGGTAGAAATCGAAGCCGCCGAAGTTGCCGAGCGAGCGCACGGTCGCGAGATTCACCGCGAACACCTGCGCATCGGGGATGCTGCGCCCGAGGGTCATGTTGGCCCACTGGATGAACTGAGCGGCGGAGGTCGTGCGCTCGCCCCACGGCTTGAGCCGCACGAAGGCGAGTCCCACGTTCTCGCCCTGGCCGATGAAGCTCCATCCGGCCACCTGCATCACCATGCTGACGGCCTCGTTGCGATGCAGGATCCTGCCGGCCTGCTGCAGCACCTGCACCGTGCGTTCCAGGGTGGTGCCCGGCGGGTTCTGCACGATCACATAGGCGTAGCCCTGATCCTCCTCGGGCAGAAAGCCCCCAGGAAGCCGCACGAGCAGGTACGCGCCGAGCACGAAGAGGATGACGAAAGCCGCCATCCACCGCGGCGCATGATGGACAGCCCGGCCCACGCGCCGCACGTAGGCGCCGAGCGCGCTCTGGTAGATCCGGTTGAAGCCGCGGAAGACGAGGTTCGGCTTCAGATGGGCCGGACGCAATAACGTCGCACACAGCGCGGGTGTGAAGGACAGCGCGAAGAACGCGGAGAACAGCATCGAGATCGCGATCGTGAGCGCGAACTGCCGGTACACGGCCCCGACGCTGCCGACCTGCAGGGCGCTCGGCACGAACACCGCGGCGAGGACCAGCGTGATGGCGACGATCGCGCCCGTGATCTGCTCCATCGCCCTGCGCGTCGCCGCGCGCGGCGGGAGATGCTCCTCGCGCATGATCCGCTCGACGGATTCGATCACGACGATGGCGTCGTCCACCACGATGCCGATCGCGAGCGCCACGCCGAACAGGCTCAGAATGTTGATGGTGAATCCGGCCACGTAGATGCCGATGAAGGCTCCCATCAGCGCGGCGGGCATCACGAGCGCCGGAATCAACGTCGCGCGAAAGCTCTGCAGAAAGATGAGCATCGTCAGGAAGACGAGCACGACCGCGCCCGCGAGCGTGAAGGCCACGTCACGGATCGAGATGATGATGAACTGGGTTTGATCGAAGGGACTGAACCACGAGACGCCGGCCGGCAACGAGGACTGCAGCTCCCGCATGCGTGCCGTCACGGCGCGCTGCACGGCGAGGGTGTCCGCTCCGGGGAGCGTCTGGACGCCGAAGCCCGCGATCGGCGTCCCGTCGATACGCAGGTCGTTGCCGTACGAGAACGGGGCGAGTCCGACGTTCGCCACGTCCTTCAGGCGCACGGTCGTGCCGTTCGCATCCGCGCGCAGAATGATGTTCTCGAACTGCTGGGGGGCGGTGAAGCGGCCGAGCGTCGTCACGGTGAGGGAGAGCTGCTGGCCGGGAACCGACGGCATGGCGCCGATCGAGCCGGCGGCGACCTGCAGGTTTTGATTCTGGACCGTCTGGAGCACCTGCGCGGCGGAAAGCCCGTAAGCGTGCAGCTTGTCGGGATCGAGCCATATCCGCATCGCGTATTCGGATCCCCACTGCTGGGCCGAGGCCACCCCCGGCACGCGCTCGATCTGATCGATGATCTGCGAGGAGAGAATGTTGTTGAGCGCGAAGGAATCGAGCCGGCCGTCGTCGGAGCGCAGCGCGATGACGAACGCCTGGCCGGCGCTTTGCTTGGAGACCGAGATGCCCTGCGCATTGACCTCCGCCGGTAGGCGCGGCTCGGCGAGCTGCACGCGCGCCTGGGTCTGTACGGCGGCGATGTCGGGGTTGGTCCCCGGTGCGAACGTGAGCGTGATGCTGCAGCTGCCCTCGGAGTTGGAGCTCGCGGTGAAGTAAAGAAGATGGTCGAGCCCCGTGAGATTTTGCTCGATCACCTGCGTCACCGTCTTCTCGACGGTGTCCGCGTTCGCCCCCGGGTAACTCGCCGAGACGGCGATCTGCGGTGGCGCGATGTCCGGGTAGGCTTCGATCGGCAGCCGGGTGATCGCGATGATGCCCCCGAGCGTAACCAGAATCGCGATGACCCAGGCGAACACCGGGTGATCGATGAAGAACTTCGCCATGCGGCCCCGAACCTACTCCTCTTGAGCCGTGCCCGGCTGCGGCCCCGTGACGGCGCGCGACCCGGTGGGCGCTTGCGGCCCGGCCGGCACCGCCGTCTCCGCGATGGCCGTCGGAGCGTTGTAGGGCACCGCTCGGGCGAGCATGCCGGGCTTGACCTTGTCCACGCCCGAGACGATCACCTGATCGCCATCCTCAAGACCCTGCGTGACGATCCAGTCGCCGCCCGACATGGTGTCGGCGTCGATGCGCTTCTGGACCACCCGGCCATCGTCGCCCACGATCTGAACGTAAGCACCCACCGAGTCGCGCCGCACGGCGGCCTGTGAGATGAGGAAGGCATGATTGCGTTGCCCGAGCAGCAGGCGAATGTTCACGAACATGCCGGGCAGCAGCAGCCGGTCGGGGTTCGCGATGACGCCGCGAAACGCCAGCGCGCCATTGGTCGGATCGACCGTCACATCGGCGAAGTCGACCGTCCCGATCTCATGGTAGGGCCGCCCGTCCGGCAGGAGCACTTCCAGGCGCGCCTTGTCGTGCTCGACGAGGGTCACCTCGCCCGTCCGTTCCTGTTCGCGCAGCCGCAGAATCTCGTCCGCCGGGCGGTCGAAGTTCACGTAGAGATGATCGATCTGCTGGATCGTCGTGAGAAGGGTCGCTTCGCCCTGGCCGACGAGGGCCCCCTCGGTCACGGCCTGCTGGCCCGAGCGCCCCGAGATGGGCGCCGTCACGGTCGCATAGCCGAGGTTGATTCGTGCGGCCTCGACGTTCGCTTCCGCCTGCTTGACCGCCGCGGCGGTCGAGCGCTCGTTCGCATTGCTGGTGTCAACGTCCGACCGCGCGACGAGCCCGCTCGGCAGCAGCGCCCGGTTGCGCTCGGCCGTCACGTGCGCGTTCTTGGAGCTCGCCTCGGCTTGGGCGAGCGCCGCGAGGGCCGCATCGAGCGCCGCCTGGAGCGGAGCAGGATCGATCTCGAAGAGCTTCTGGCCCTCCTTCACTTCGGAGCCTTCCCGATACAGCCGCTTGAGCAGGATGCCCGCCACACGCGCGCGCACATCGGCGGTACGCAGGGGGGCGAGCCGGCCGACCACCTCGCGGCTGAGCGGCACCGACTCGGCGTGCACGCGCACCACGCCCACCTCCGGAGGTGGGGCGGTGCTCCGCGGGGGCGCGCGTCCGCAGGCCGCCAACGACAGGAGCGCTGCAACGGTGACGCTGCGCAGGAATGGGGACTCCATGAGACTGGTCTCTAAATCCGCAGACGATCGGCGAAGCAAAGGCGCCCATTCTATCGAACCGCTGCTTCCGGCGGTGGGATGGTCCTCGGCAAGGGAGCCCTGCGCCCCGGGGGTGATAGGATGACTGCATGAGCGCAACCGCTGCCCGCAAACCGCTTCCCGTCCGCAATCCGCGCACCGGGGAGATAGACCTCACCATAACGCCGGCATCCGAGCCGGAGATTGCCGCGACCTGCGAGCGGCTGCGCCGGGGCCAGCCGGCCTGGGGCGCCGCGCCGGTCGAGCACCGCATCGAGGTGATGAAGCGCTGGGTGGAGCGGCTGCGGATGCACCGCGCCGCACTCGTCGAGGCGGACTCGATCGATACCGGCTACGGGCAGATCTCGCAGGTCGCCCCGGACATGATCATCGGGGCGATCCTGCGCCTCGCGGCGCATGCACCGGCGGTGTTCCGCGAGCTGCACCGCTCCGGGAAATCCCCCTCCATGCCGCACATCCACTTCGACACCAACCTCAAGCCGTATCCGCTGCTCGGCGTGATCGGACCGTGGAATGCCCCGCTCATGCTCTCGACACTGCACGCCGTGCCGGCGCTGTTCGCCGGGTGTGCCGTGATCGTCAAGCCGAGCGAGTTCGCGCCGCGCTTCGTGCGTCCGCTGATGCAGACGATCGCCGAGGTGCCGGAGCTTGCGGCGGTGCTCTCTTACGTGGTGGGCGATGCCGAGACCGGCCAGGCGATCATCGAGCACGCCGACATCATCAATTTCACCGGCAGCGTCCCGAACGGGCGCAAGGTCGCCGAGGCCTGCGCACGGCGCTTCATCCCCGCGATGCTCGAGCTCGGGGGCAAGGATCCGGTGATCATCACGCAGAACGCCGACCTCGAGCGTGCCGCAACCGCGGTGCTGCGCGGCGCGGTCACCAGCACCGGACAGGTCTGCTTCTCGATCGAGCGCATCTACGTTCACGAGTCGGTCCACGACCCGTTCGTCGAGCGGCTCGTCGAGCAAGCCGCGCGCGTGGAGCTCAACTATCCGGATCCGAGGCGCGGACAGATCGGCCCCTTCATCA
>JASHUC010000288.1 GCA_030040235.1 Gammaproteobacteria bacterium
AAAGGCAGCTGCGACAGCTTCAGAGCACCGCGGACACGCTCCACTCCTTGCGATAACGCGGAACGTTCAAGGTTTTGCAAATGCCTGAAGCCCCTGGGTCTCGCAAGCGACTGCTGGCACTTTACGTGTTGAGCCTCGGCGTGCTGATGATCGTCCTCGACACGACGATCGTCACGGTGGCGTTGCCCACGATCCAAACGAATCTGGACTTCTCGCACACCGGGCTCACCTGGGTGCTCAACGCCTATCTGCTCACCTATGGCGGGTTCCTGCTTCTCGGCGGCCGGCTCGGAGACCTCTTCGGGCCGCGGCGGCTGTTTCTTCTCGGCCTCGCCGTCTTCACCGGTGCCTCACTCGCGTGCGGACTCGCTCGAACACAGCCGGAGCTCGTCGTCGCGCGCGCGGCGCAGGGTTTTGGCGGTGCGGTCGTCTCGGCCGTTTCCCTCGCCCTCATCATGAACCTGTTCACCGAGCAGGCCGAGCGCGCCATGGCGATGGGCATTTACGGCTTCGTGTGCTCGGCCGGCGGCACCATCGCGGAGCTGCTCGGGGGATTTCTGACGCAGACGCTCGGCTGGCACTCGATCTTTCTCGTCAATCTTCCGATCGGCATCGTCGTGTACGTGCTCTGCAGACGGCTTCTGCCCGAGGACCCGATGTCCTTGGCACCACAGCGGCTCGACATCGCGGGTGCCGTGACGATCACGAGCGCACTCATGCTGGCCGTGTATTCCGTCGTAAACGCAAACGAAGCCGGCTGGGCATCCGCGCGCACCGCAGGTCTTATGAGCCTCGCGGCCCTGGTATTCGCTGCCTTCCTCGTGATCGAGGTGCGGATTCGCGAGCCGCTCATGCCGCTGCGCCTGTTTCGGCAGCGCAATCTGGCGGTGGCGAATGTGATCTCGGTCCTGTGGGCCGCCGGCATGTTCGCCTGGTTCGTGACCAGCGCGCTCTACCTGCAGCACGTGCTGCATTACGACCCGCTCGAAGTGGGCCTCGCCTTCCTGCCCGCCGACCTCATCATCGCGATCTTCTCGGCAGGACTCTCGGCGCCGATGGTCACGCGCTTCGGCACGCGCAGGCCCCTCGCGATCGGACTGCTGCTGAGCGCGGCCGGGCTCGCGCTGTTCGCGCGCGCGCCCATCGAAGGTACCTTTGTCACGGACGTTCTGCCTGCGATGGTGCTCCTCGGGCTCGGGATCGGAATGGCGTTCAATCCGGTGCTGCTGATCGCGATGGGTGACGTCGACCCTCACGAATCGGGCCTCGCCTCCGGGGTCGTGAATACCTCATTCATGATGGGTGGTGCGCTCGGGCTCGCCGCGCTCGCAAGTCTCGCGGACGTGCGCACCGGGGTGCTGGGGCGCGCGGGTCTTGCCCCGCTTGCAGCTCTCGACGGCGGCTACCATCTCGCCTTCTGGCTCGCCGCAGTGCTCACCGCGTGCGGTGGGCTGCTTGCGGCGCTCGTTCAGCGGCCGCCCACCGTGCCCGCGGCCGCATCATCGACTCCCGCGCCCGGCTAGCCGCCTTTCAATCCTGTTCGAGCTTCGAGAGCTCGGACGCGACCTCCGCGGCAATCTTCGCCGGGTCGGCCCCCGAGACCGGATAAGCCTTCGACCACTGCACGTCGCTGTCTGCGACCCCGAGGATCGACACGCTCAGATTTTCGGCCGCCGAGGGATGATCGATAGAGCCGTAGAGCACATAGTTTGCGTGATGCGCACGTCCCTGCTCCGCGGCTTCCGCCGCATTGAGCGAAGCGGGCGCCTGGCTCGCGAGGCCCACATGGCCGTGATGGGCCATCGCAATCCGCCCGCAGACCTGCGCAAAGGTCGCATCGGCGAGCTTCGCAGCGGCGGCATCGCCCGAGGGCGCGCTGAAGGGAATCGCGAGTACCGGGCTCGAAGCAGAGCCTGTTTGATCGTCGTCGTCGGCGAACTCGCGCGCGATCTGAACGGCGAGGTTTCCGAGATCAGGCTTGCTGGCGCTGCTGCCTTGATAAGCCTGGGCGATCGCCTGGAGCTTGCGGGTCTCCTCCGGCGAGGCGTCGTGATCGTCCGGAGTCAATCGTGACAGCAGTGCGATGGCAATCCACACGTAAACGACGATTCTTACCCACTTCGGCAGCTGATTGAAACCGAGCCACCCCCGCCGCAACGTCCAGCCGAGCACCTCGAACCAGAACCGTGTCTTCTGTCCCGGCTCTTCCCGCGGGAACGGCGGATATCCGGGAGCGGGCGGCGCGGAATCCGACGGGCCCGTCGCAGGGCGTTGCGCGGCTCGAGCGGAATCCGTCCCCCGGCTGGTACGCGGGGGAGGGGCGACTCCTTCACCCGCGGCGAGCCGCCGGCACAGCTCCTCGAGCGCCACGGTCGGTTTCCCGCCAGGCAGACGCAGCCACTGCACGGTGAGAAACTTGTCCGGTACCCGCGCGCCAGGCTCCGGGGTCTCGTCGATCACGACGGGCAGGAGAAAGATGTAATCGTCGGCCATGTCGAGCGTTCTCTCGACGGCCAGGCGCCACTCCCTGCGAAAATAGCCCTCGGCGCGTGCCTCGGTGTGGGCGGAGATCAGCGGCATGAAATAATCGCATTCGCGGATCTGCCGCCGGATCTTCTGGTCCCAGGCATCGCCCCCGACGAGCGAGCTCTCGTCGTAGAGGACTTCGAGTCCGAGCGCGAGCAGCGCTTCCTTCAGCGTCTGCGCGGCGGTTCGATCCTCGGAGGCATAGCTGAGGAAGACCAGAGGTCCGGGGCGAGGCGGCTGGGAGTCTGGCGCGGACATGGGTTTGGCCGGATGCGAATCCCGGCATTATAGAGGTCGAACCACGGAGCGGGCACGGGTTCGTCGTGCCCGCCTTGAGAGGGTCAAACGTGCAGCGATCGGGCAATGATCTGCTCTTCAGCGCCTCGGATCTCGTCGGACACCTCGATTGCCATCACTTGAGTGCGCTCGATGCTGCGGCTGCACGGGGCGATCTCACCAGGCCGCGGTACTTCGATCCTTCCTTCGAGGCTCTCCTTTCGCGCGGTCTCGCACACGAGCGGGCGTATGTCGAGCATCTGCGAGCGGGCGGCAGGGAGATTGTCGAGATCGCGGGTGCCGGCGTCGATCGCGCGCGCGCAGAGCGAACCCGCGAGGCGATGCGCTCTGGGGCCGAGGTCATCGTGCAGGCCGCTTTCCTCCAGAGCCCCTGGGGAGGCCGCGCGGATGTGCTCCTGCGCGTCGATACGCCCAGCGAGCTCGGCGCCTGGTCCTACGAGGTCGTCGATACCAAGCTCGCCCGGCGCACCAAGGGTGCGGCCATCCTGCAGCTGTGTCTGTACTCGGAGCTGCTCTCGAGAGTTCAAGGTCGCATGCCCGAGCGCCTGCACGTCGTCGCTCCCGGCTGCGGCTTCGCCCCGGAGACTCACCGCACCGCGGCCTACGCTGCGTATTACCGCCACGCGAAGCGGGGGTTTGAAGAGTTCCTGCGTACTTTGCCGGTGGAGGTCTCGCACGCTTCGACTTACCCCGAGCCGAACGAGCATTGCGAGCTCTGCGTCTGGCGCAGCCCCTGCGATGCACGACGGCGTGAGGACGATCACCTGTGTCTCGTCGCCGGAATCACGAAGCTGCAGATGACCGAGCTCAAGGGGCGCCGGATCGCAACCACCACCGCTCTGGCGCGAACTCCGCTGCCATTGGCTTTCAGGCCGAGCCGGGGCGCCGTGCAATCCTACGAGCGCATCCGCGAGCAGGCGCGCATTCAGGTCGAGGGGCGGGCGGCAGGCCGGACGCTGCACGAGACCCTGCCCGTGGTGCCGGCGTTCGGTCTCGCAAGCCTGCCGGCGCCCTCACCCGGTGACCTCTTCCTCGATCTCGAGGGCGACCCGTTCGCAGGGGAGGGCGGGATGGAGTATCTCTTCGGCTATCTCGTGCCCGAGCGGGACGGATCTTCGACCTACCGCGGCGAATGGGCGCTCTCGCGCCATGCGGAGCGGGTGGCCTTCGAGCGCTTCGTCGATTTCGCGATCGCACGCTGGGAGGAGTACCCCGATCTTCATATCTATCATTACGCGCCCTATGAGCCGAGCGCACTGAAGCGCCTGATGGGCCGCTACGCCACGCGCGAGGAAGAGATCGATCGGATGCTGCACGGGCAGCTGTTCGTCGATCTGTACCAGGTGGTGCGCCGGGGCATTCGAGCGAGCGTCGAGAGCTACTCCATCAAGGCGCTCGAGGGTCTGTTCGGATTCGTGAGAGCGACGCCGCTCGATGCGGCGGGCAGCGCCCGCGCCGCGGTCGAGACGCTTCTCGAGCTCGGCGATCCGCAGGCGATCACGGCGGAGCTCAAGGACATCGTCGCCGGCTACAACCGCGACGACTGTCTCTCCGCGCGCGGCCTGCGCGACTGGCTCGAGCAGCAGCGCTCCGGGCTCATCGCGGCCGGTCTTGCGATCGAACGGCCCGCCGCGCCCGCCGGCGAGGTGAGCGAAGCGCTCAGCGCCTGGCAGGTACGCGTCGCGGACCTTCTCGGCCGGCTGGTCGCGGATCTGCCGGCGGATGCTCGCGATCGGACGCCCGAGCAGCAGGCTCGCTGGATCCTCGCGCACGTTCTCGACTGGCATCGCCGCGAGAACAAGGCGGTCTGGTGGGAGTATTTCCGGCTCGCAGCGCTGCCCGCGGAGGATCTGCTGCACGAGCGCGCCGCCGTCTCGGGCCTCGAGGTGGTCGCAACGGTCGGCGGGAGCAGGAAGGCTCCCATCGATCGCTATCGCTTCCCGCCGCAGGAGACCGAGATTCGTGGTGGAGAGTCGCTGCGGCGGCAAGGGGGCGATGAATTCGGCAAGGTCGAGCGTATCTTCCTCGAGGAGCGGGCGATCGACATCAAGAAGCGCATCGACTCGGCCGCCACGCATCCCGAGGCCGTCTTCGCCCACAATCTCATCCGCACCGACGTGCTCGCCGAGTCACTGATGCGGACGGGCGAGTTCGTGGCTCGCTGTGGACTTACGGGAGAGGGTCTGTACGGAGCAGCCCGAGACCTGCTGCTCCGCGCGCGGCCGCGCCTCGGAGCGGATGCGGTGCGCTTGCCGGGCGAGAGCACGCTCGCTGCCGGCGTTCGCATCGCCACGAAGCTGCGCGGCGGCGTTCTCCCGATTCAAGGTCCGCCGGGGACCGGCAAGACCCACATCGGCGCGCGCATGATCTGCGCGCTCGCTCGGTCCGGTGCGAAGGTCGGCATCACGGCGACCAGCCACAAGGTCATCCGCCGGCTGCTCGATGAGGTCATCCTGGCGGCGCCCGAATTCGGCGTTGCGGTCCGGTGCATTCAAAAGCCGGATGATCCGCAGGAGAACCAGCCGAGCCTCGTCTTTGCAAAGAGCAACGAGGAGGTGTTTCGAGCCCTGCGCTCGAGCTGTCAGGTCGCCGGCGGCACTGCCTGGCTCTGGGCGCGCCCCGAGGCCTGCGATAGCGTGGATGTTCTCTTCGTCGACGAGGCGGCCCAGATGTCCCTCGCGAACGTGCTCGCGCTCTCGCAGGCGGCACCGAGCCTCGTGCTGCTCGGGGATCCGCGCCAGCTCGAGCAGCCGATTCAGGGGAGCCACCCCGAAGGGACGAGTGTCTCGGCGCTCGAGTACACCCTCGGCGGCGAGCAGACGCTGCTCCCGCATCAGGGGCTGTTTCTGAGCGAGACCTGGCGGCTGCATCCCGAGATCTGCGCATTCACCTCGGAGCTGTTCTACGAGGGAAGGCTCGAGCCCATTGCGGGGCTCGAGCGGCAAGAGATCCGCTCCCGCGGCCGCGTGCACGGGACCGGGCTTCGCAAGGTTTGCATCCAGCACGAGGGCAACCAGAGCTCCTCGCCCGAGGAGGCCGAGGCGGTGCGCGCGCTCGTCGCAGATCTTCTGGATTCGCAGGCGACCTGGGTGGATCGACACGGCGAGGAGCGACCGCTCAGCCTCTCCGACATCCTGATCATCGCCCCGTATAACGCGCAGGTCTTCGAGCTTCAGGATTGCATCCGCGGGGCGCGCATCGGCACGGTCGACAAGTTCCAGGGCCAGGAGGCCCCGGTCGTCATTTACTCGATGACCACTTCGAGCGCGGCGGACGCTCCGCGCGGGATGAATTTTCTCTACAGCCTCAATCGATTGAACGTCGCCACCTCGCGTGCTCGCGCGTTGAGCATCCTCGTATCCTCACCCGCGCTTTTCGAGGCGGAGTGCCATACACCCGAGCAGATGCGCATGGCGAACGCCTTCTGCCGGTACCTGGAGATGGCACGGCCGCTATAGCACGCGCACTACCCCGAGGAGAGCGTTGGCATCGGCTTCTACGGCGGCAGCTCGTAGCCGATCGCAGCCTCTGCCGCGATGGTGCGCTTGACGGCCGCGCGCGCCATCATCCGGTCGTAGTGCGCACCGAGAGCCGGATAGTCCCCGACATCGCCACGGATGCGTCCCCGGAAGCGCCAGAAGAGTCTGAAGAGGTGGATGTCGACGATGGAGTACGCGCCGAGCGCCCACTCGGCGCTTCCCAGCCGCTGTTCGGCGATCGCCCAGGCGCAGCGCGCAACGTCGATGCCGCGGTGAAACCCCGCGTGCACGGTGGAGGCGAGAAACGACATCCAGGAGACGGCCCACGCCTCATCGGCGGTGAGCAGGCCTGCCTCGGGATGGCTCTTGGCGAGATACCAGAGGATGCCGGCGACCTCGGTCAGCGGGCGGCCGTCAACGACCAGCACCGGCACCTTGCCCTCCGGATTGAGCGCCAGGAACCAGGGTTCATGCGTTTCTCGCCGCGCGAAGGACACCGGTCGCGGGTCGAATGCGACGCCGGCCTCGTGGAGCGCAATGTGCGCGGCCATCGAGCTCGACCCCGGGGCGAAGTAGAACTTGAGCAATGCCATGGCGCACCTCGCTTTGTTCGTAGCGATCGTCTACCCTCGGGCCGAGGCGGCGGCACGAGCCCGGCCAGAAATGACCTTACGAAATCGAAGTCGAGCCGTCCAGGAAACTCCAGAACCAAGATGCTTAGATCATTCCGGCCGTCCCGCGCCGCAGTGCTGCTCGCAGCCTTTTTTTGCGGTCTTCCGGCAATCGCGGCCGCGCAGACGGTTCTGATCACGGGCGCAAACTCCGGCATAGGACTCGAGTTCGCGAAGCAGTACGCGGCGCGAGGCTGGACGGTGATCGCGACCCATCGCCGCTCGAGTCCGCCGAAGTCGCTCACGGACCTTGCAGCCCGGTACCCGCATGTCCGGATCGAGAAGCTCGACGTGACGAATGTGGGCGAAGCCGATCGGCTCGCGAAGAAGCTCGCGCACGTTCCGATCGACGTACTGATCGACAATGCCGGCGTCTACAACGATCGCAGCAAGTGCCGTCCCGACGACGAAGACTGTCCGGGCGACTGGTCGGTCGAGTCCTTCGGCAAGCTCGATTATCCGCTGCTCGATACCATCATGGCGGTCAACATCAAGGGCCCGCTCATCGTCTCCGAAGCCTTCTACGCGAACGTCAAGGCCGGCCGGCAGAAGAAGATCATCGCCATCAGCTCGAGCAACGGCACGTTGACGGGTGAGCCTCACCCGCGACCGGGCGCGATCTTCTATCGCATGAGCAAGGCAGCGCTCAATCGGGAGATGCAGATCGTCGCCGCCTCGACCCGCCGCGATGGCGTTATCGTGGTGATGTTGAACCCGGGGCCGACGCTCACCGAGCACCAGGAATACCTGAGGGGCTTCAAGGGCATGCTCGAGACGTCCTTCACCGTGCGCCACATGATCGAGACCATCGATAAGGTCACGATTCACGACACCGGACGATTCCTGCGATACGACGGAGCGAGGGAGCCCTGGTAGGCGCCCAGCCAGGAAGGAGGTCACCCGTGACGAGCCGCGATGCCGACGGCGAGCAGCGCCTCTACTTCGAGGACCTGCGCGCCGGACAACGTTTCGCAGCGACGAGCAGCTATACCGTGACTGAGGCGCAGGTCAAAGCTTTCGCCGCGGAATTCGATCCGCAGCCCTTTCACCTCGATGCCCAGGCCGGCCGCACGACGGTGTTCGGCGGGCTCGTCGCGAGCGGCTGGCACACCGCCGCGATCACCATGCGGCTCATCGTCGAGGGTGGCCCGCGGCTTGCGGGCGGAACGCTGGGACTCGGCGCCGACTTGAGCTGGCTCAAACCCGTGCGGCCCGGCGACACCCTCACCGTGCAGGGAGAGGTGCTCGAGACGACCCCATCACGCTCGCGCCCCGATCGCGGGCGCGTCACCATGCGTACGGAGACACGCAATCAACTCGGCGAAGTGGTCCAGGTTTGCATCTCACGGGTGATGGTGCCGTGCCGGCCGGCCTGAGTCCTGTTGCGGGTCCGCAGGATAAGAAGATGGTGGCGCGCGTCGTTCCACTGGCTCGCAGCTTGTTCGCGCTCGCATCAGCGAGCCTTGCGGTCTTCTGCCTCGCGTACGGCGATTTCACGCCGGAAGGTCAGCCCTTACCTGCTTGGATCCCCGCGCCGCACGCTTGGGTCTACGGAATTGCACTCATCGTCCTCGCGGCGAGCGCCGGTCTTTGCTTCGCGCGCACCGCCGCGCCGAGCGTGCTCGTGATCGGTGCGTATGAGGCGATCTGGGTTGCGGTTGCCGTACCGCAGATGGTTAGCCAACCGCTCGGGGTTGATGCGTGGTATCCCTTGTGCGAAGGCCTGACGCCGCTGGCCGGTGCATGCGTCCTTTGGAGCCTGTCGCGATCGCCATCGCGAGGATCGCTGATGTGGAGCGGGGGCGCCGTGCGCCTGGCGCGCGCTCTGTTTGGCCTCACGTGCGTATTCTATGGATGGTCCCACTTCGTCTACGCCGCTTACACGGCCAGCCTGGTACCGGCCTGGCTGCCGGGGCGATTGGCGTTCGCCTACCTCACGGGAGTGGGTCACATCGCGGCGGGCGTTGCGATCATCATCGGGATCCTCCCGGGTCTGGCGGCATCCCTGGAGGCGATCATGATGAGCTTGTTTGGTCTCCTGGTCTGGGCGCCGACCTTCTTCGAGCGGCCCCCGCCTGCATGGGCGACACCCCCCAAGAACCGGTGGTCGGAGCTCGTGGTAACCCTGGCATTGGCGGCCTCCGCGTGGGTTATCGCGACCTCCTACGATAAATTTGTGGGGCAGTCGGCAAACGCGCGCGGCCTCCGCTAGCAGAATGCGTCGACCGGAGTGTCTCCGGGCAGGGAGGGCGCATGCGCATCGTGAGGAAAGTGCTCGTCGTTCTCGGCACCTTGTTTGCGATCATCGTCGCGTTCTTCATTTTTCTCGGCATCTCGGGCGAGCGCTTCAAGAACGCCGAGACCCCTTTCGTCACCCAGTTCGTGACGGATCTGTCCCGTCACTGGGACTTGGCCGACGTCTCCGACCGGAGCGCCCGCAGCCTCATCGAGCAGGCAAGTTCGGCCCGCGGACGACAAGTGCTCCAGAGTTTCAAGCCGCTCGGCTCGTTGCGCTCCGCTCATGACTTCGCATTGCACAACTATTATGTCGGAACCGGTGGCGTGTCTGCCGTCGTCTCGATGAAGGCGGATTTCGAGTACGGTGACGCCGTGGTCGACGTGACGCTGCAAAGGCACGACGGTGCCGTTCGCGTGACCGGGATCTTCCTGCGCGAAGTGAAGATCGAGGAGCGCGCCCGCGCCAAGGCGATCGCGGCGCCCCTCCGACCAGGGCAGCATTCGCTCCGCGCATGATCCCTCTTGGCGGGCGCTGGTCTGCTACCGTCGGCTCGCGGGCTCGTTTAGGATACGAGGCATGTGGTACCACGGCGGGCTTTGGGGCCTTCTCGTTCTGATCGCCGACGTCTGGGCGATCGTCAATATCTTTCAGAGCCGTGCCGACACGGCGGCGAAGGTCTTGTGGACCGTGCTCGTGATCGTGCTGCCGGTGCTCGGCTTCATCATCTGGCTCATCGCGGGCCCGAAGACTCGAACGCTCTGAGAGCGCCCCCGTCAGGAAACTTCGCAGCTCGCCTTCGCCGCCGCATCGATCATGCGGCGCATGCTGGGGGTGATGCCGAAGATTGCGGCGCGGCGCGGCCGGCTGAGTGCGAGCCAGTCCTCGGCACTGCGGATGTTTTCGCCTGCGAGCCGCTCGAGGACCATCACGGGCAGCTCGTCCCACGAGGGTGAACTCTCATCCTCGGCGCGCGCTCGGGTAGCTGTAGCTGGGCTGCGTGGGCTCATGACGGCAACTCAAACACAGTGTCCCGAGCAAGCACCGTGCGCGCGGTGCTCGTTTCACGGCAGCTGAAGCGAAGCCGATCACACTCCTCGGGCTCAAAGGCACGGCTTTCACATAACGCCACCCTCAGCGCGCGGGGAACGCCTCGAGCTGCGCTGCCGGGTTCCTCGATCACTGAAACCGTCGTAGGTCCAACGCCGACACCTCCTGGCGAGCTCGCCGGCCCGCGACGAGCGCGACGAGCAGCTCCGCAGTGCCCGCAGCAAGGGTGAGGCCGATGTGTTGATGGCCGATCGCGTAGAACACGGGCGCGCCCTCCAGTCGGCCGATGCCCGGGAGGTAATCGGGTAACACCGGCCGCGGCCCCGCCCAGGCCGGAGTGATGCGATCGCACCAGTAGCCGAGCCGCTCGAGGCGTGCGCGCAGACGCGCGGGCTTGCGCGGATCCGGAGGTCCATCGAGACCCGCGAAATCCATGAAGCTCGTGGCGCGCAAGCGCCCCCGCATGGGGGTCACGACGACGTGGTCGTCCG
>JASHUC010000002.1 GCA_030040235.1 Gammaproteobacteria bacterium
TTTTCTGGGCCGGCTACGAGCAGGCCGGCTCGACGCTCAATCTCTTCGCGCGCGATCACACCGACCGCTCCTTTCTCGGCAGCTGGTTCGCATCCGGTCAGCACCCGGTCACCTGGTATCAATCCTTCCAGGCGATCTTCATCCTGCTGCTCGCACCGGTGTTCGCATGGGTGTGGCTCGCGCTCGGGCGGCGGCATCGCGACCCCTCCGCGCCCGCCAAATTCGGCTGGGGGCTCCTGCAGCTGGGCTTGAGCTTTCTCGTGATGATGGTGGCGGCCCGGCTCGTGTACACCTCGGGTCACCGGGTGCTTCCCGGCTGGCTCATCGTGACCTATCTGCTGCAAACGACCGGCGAGCTCTGTCTTTCGCCGATCGGACTGTCGAACGTCACAAAGCTTGCGCCGGAGCGCTTCGCGGGTCAGATGATGGGCACGTGGTTTCTCGGCACGGCGGTCGGGGAGCTCGCAGCGGGCCTGATCGGCGGAGAGGTCGCCTCCGGGAGCCTCGCCGAGATGTCCACGCAGTTCTTCCACATGGCGCTCATCGGGGGGGGCGCGGGCCTCGCGATGCTGGTGTTCGCGCGACCGCTTCGGGCGTGGATGGTCGGCGTGCGTTGAGCCTCACCGGACGCACGATCGCCGTACCCGAGAGCCGCGAGCTCGATGTGTTCGCCGGATTGCTCGAGCGGCGCGGTGCGACCGTGGTGCGTTGCCCGCTCGTCTCGATCCGGGATGCGCCGGACCCTGCGCCCGTCCTCGCCTGGAGCCGCGAATTCGCGCGCGGCGCGTGCGATGACCTCATTCTGTTGACCGGCGAGGGGCTCACGAGGCTGCTCGGCTGCATCGGGCGGCACGAGCCCGCGCTCGAGGCGCCGTTCGTGCGCGAGCTCAAGCGCGTTCGCAAGATCACGCGCGGACCGAAACCGGCGCGCGCCCTCCGGGAGCTCGGGCTCGCGGCCGATCTGCCGGCGCACGCGCCCACGACGCAGGGCATCATCGAGACGCTGCGTGGCGTGCGCCTCGAGGGCCGCCGCGTCGGCCTGCAGCTCTACGGAACCGAGCCGAACACCCCGCTCGTCGAGTTCCTGCAGGGCGCAGGCGCAAGCGTCCTGCCCGTCGCGCCGTACGTGTACGCGGACGCGGCGGACGAGGCGGCGGTCGAGAGGCTTCTCGGGCGCCTCGCCGCAGGCACGGTGGATGCCATCGCCTTCACGAGCGCCTCACAGGTGGAGCGTCTGTTCAGCGTGGCGAGCGCCAGCATCGTGCGCGCGGCGCTCGAGCGGACGCTGGTCGCAGCGGTGGGTCCGGTGGTCGGTGCCGCACTCGAGAAGCGCGGCGTGCGGCCGGGCGCGATGCCGGCCGAGGCCTTTTTCCTCAAGCCACTCACGCGCGCGCTCGAGGAAGCGCTCGGCGCAGCCGGGCGCTGAGCTATTTCGGGCGCTCGCCCACGAGCCGCGCGAGGGCACCGGCGAGCTCTGCGGTATAGCTCTGAGCGGAGGAGACACTGAAGCCGAGGTCCTGCAGGAGCCCGTCCGTCAGACGATAAATCCAGGCGTGAACGTTGAGCGCCTGACCACGTCTCCACGCATCCTGCGCGATCGTCGTGCGGCACACGTTGTGCGCCTGCTCGATGACGTTGAGCTCGCAGAGCCGGTCGGCGCGCGCGGCATCCTGCGTCTCGCGGGCAAGGGTCTCCCGATGCCGCTCCCCGATGTCCTGAATGTGGCGCAGCCAGTTGTCGATCAACCCGAGCGGCGCGCCGCGCGCCGCGGCGGCAATCCCGCCGCAGCCGTAGTGCCCGCAGACGATCACGTGCTCGACGTGCAGCACGTCGATCGCGTACTGCAGCACCGAGAGACAGTTGAGATCGGTGTGCACGACGAGATTCGCGACATTGCGGTGCACGAAGAGCTCGCCGGGCGCGAGGCCGACGATATCGTTGGCCGGCACTCGACTGTCGGCGCACCCGATCCACAGGTACTTCGGTGCCTGCTGCTCGACCAGGCGCCGGAAAAAGGACGCATCCGTGCCCACGGCGCCCGTGGCCCAGCGCCGGTTGTTCTCGATGAGCTGCGCGAGGAGGTGACGTGGCGATGGATTGCGTTGCACGTTCGCTTTCTCCGGCTCGCGCTACGCGGCGAGGGTCACGCTGACGGGGCAGTGGTCGCTGCCCATCACATCGGCATGGATCTCGGCGGCCTTCACGGATTCGCGCAAGCTCGCCGAGACCAGCACATAGTCGATTCTCCACCCCACGTTGCGCGCGCGCGAGTTGGCGAACGGACTCCACCACGTGTAGTGGCCGTTGCCCTGCTCGAAAAGTCGAAACGTGTCGATGAATCCTGCATCGATGAGGCCCTGAAAGCCCGCGCGCTCCTCCTCGGTGAAGCCCTTCCTGCCGCGGTTGGACTTCGGATGCGCGAGGTCGAGCTCGGTGTGGGCGACGTTGAGATCGCCGCAGAATGCGATCGGCTTTTTCTTCTCGAGCCGCCGGCAGTAGGCGAGGAATGCCGGGTCCCAGTGCTTGTGCCGCAGCGCGAGGCGGCTGAGATCGTCCTTGGCGTTCGGCGTGTACACCGTCACGATGTACAGCTTGGGAAGCTCGACGGTGAGGACCCGTCCCTCCTCGCTGCTATCGCGCTCGAGCTCGTCCGCGAACCTGAACCTCGCGGCAAACTCCTGCGGAAAGCCGTTGACGACGCTCTGCGGTTTGTGCCGGCTGAAGATCGCCGTTCCCGAATAGCCCTTCCTCAGCGCGGAGTTCCAGTACTCGTGGTACCCGGGCAGGTCGATCTCGATCTGGCCGCGCTCGGCCTTGGTCTCCTGAAGGCACAGAACGTCGGGATGATGGGCTTTGATGAAGCTCTGAAAGAGCCCCTTCTTCACCACCGAGCGGATGCCGTTCACGTTCCAGGAATAAAGCCTCATCAGCGAATATTCGGGCATTCTCGCGCCCTTTGCATCTCGCCTCGCGCTCCAGTGGTCCGCACAATGCGCATCGAGCCCGGATCGAGGTGCGCATGTCGATTCGCGAGTGGCCGCAACAGGAGCGCCCGCGCGAGAAGCTGCTCGAGCGGGGCTCGGAAGCGCTCTCGGACGCCGAGCTCCTCGCGGTGCTGCTCGGCTCAGGCGTGCGCGGCAGCTCCGCGGTGGAGCTCGCGCGGCGGCTGCTCGCGCGCTTCGGGTCCATCCGCGAGCTGCTGCGGGCGGATCGGCAGGAGTGCCTGAGTCAGCTCGGCATAGGACCGGCGCGCTATGCACGGCTGCGGGCGGCACTCGAGCTCGCCCGCCGCCACCATCTCGATGCACTGCGCGCCGGACCCGCGCTGGGCAGTCCGCAGGCGACGCGCGCGTTTCTGCTCGCGCAGCTGCGCGACCGGCCGTACGAGGTGTTCTGCTGCATGCATCTCGACAGCCGCCATCGCCTCATCGCCTTCGAGGAGCTGTTCCGCGGCACGCTCGACAGCGCCAGCGTGCATCCACGCGAGGTCCTGCGGCAGGTGATGGCGCATAACTCCGCCGCGCTCATCCTCGCGCACAACCATCCATCCGGTGTCGCCGAGCCCAGCCGCGCGGATGAGCTCATCACGCAGCGCCTGAAGGATTCCCTGGCGCTGGTGGACGTGCGCGTCCTCGATCACTTCATCGTCGGGGACGGGACCTGCCTGTCGTTCGCCGAACGCGGACTCATTTGATCTCGCGCTCGACGTGCACCTTCAGCCGGCTCATCGCCCGCTCCCAGGAGCTGCGCACCCGCAGGTACATCTCGTCCCACTCGGCGCCGGCCGGAATGCCGGAGCCGAGCAAGCGCACGATGGTGCGCGAAGGGCCGGTATCCAGGACGAAGTCATCGACCAGCGCGCTGTCGGGGGGCAGCGCCGGGGAGGGCAGATACAGGAGCCG
>JASHUC010000289.1 GCA_030040235.1 Gammaproteobacteria bacterium
GCGATCGTCCGAGTAGAGCAACACCAGGCCCGGTGCGGCGCGCGGCTTGCGCGCCGCCACGGCGCGGTACGCCGGGAGCGGGGTATTGCCGCCCGAGAGCATGATTGCCACCGGACCCGCCGGCGCGCTCGTTGCGCCGAGCGCCGCCTCCAGGCGATCGGCGAGCGCTTGGGTCAGCGCTCCCACGTCATCGAAGCAGCGCGGCTCAACGCGCGGGCCCATGATCTCACCGGTCATTCGTGCTGCGGCTCCTCGATCACGCGGATCGTCGCCTGGAACGGGGCCTCGCCCCGCAGGCCCTTGATCCGTACCACGCTTCCCGGCATGCGGCTCACGATGTGCGCCATGGCCTCCTGCGCGCTCGCAACGCGCGTGCCGTCCATCTCGGTGAGCAGATCTCCCGAGCGCAGCCCAGCCTGCACTGCGGGGCTTCCGATGTAGAGCGTGAGGACCACCACACCTGCGCGCGCGAGTCCGAGCTGCGCGGCCTGCTCGGCGCTCAGATCCTCCGGCACGATGCCGATCCAGCCACGCACCACCCTGCCGTTGGCGATGATCTCACTCACCACGCCGCGCACCATGTTCACGGGGATGGCAAATCCGATGCCCTCGACGCCGAGGCTTTTGGCGACGGTCGCCGTGTTGATGCCGATGAGCTCGCCGTTCGTATCGATGAGCGCGCCACCGGAGTTGCCGACGTTGATCGGCGCATCCGTCTGGATGAAGTCCTCGAGTGTCGCGATGCCGAGCTGCTGCCGGCTCGTTGCGCTCACGATGCCGTGCGTCACGGTCGCCGACAGCCCGAGCGGGTCGCCGATGGCGAGCACCACGTCGCCCACCCTGAGGTCAGCGGAGTTCCCGAGCGGCATCACCGGCAGGTCCTTGAGACGGATCTGCAGCACGGCGAGATCGGTATCGGGATCGCGGCCGACGATGCTGGCATCGGCGGTGCGTCCGTCCGCGAGCTGGACACGGATGGCCTCCGCGTTCGCGATCACGTGCTGGTTCGTGACGATGTGTCCCTGCTCGTCGATGATGACGCCCGAGCCGAGGGTCCGTTCGACACGCTGCCGATATCGCTGCAGGAAGGCATCCCCGAATAGCTGGTCGAAGGGCGATGGCGCGATGCGTACCACCCGCGTCGTGGAGATGTTCACCACGGCGGGCGCCGCGCGCTGAACGGCATCCGCGTAGCTGATGCGCCCGGGTCCCGGGACCGTCACGGCGCGTTCAACGACGGGGACGATGCCCGGTGCCGTTGCCGGCTCGGCCACGGCGACCGGACGCCGGATGAGCTCGGGACGCCAGGCGACGATGACAAATGCGAGCGCCAGACCGCTCACGACCGATGCGGCCGTGAAGGCGAGTGCACGTCCCAGTGAGCTCATGTTGAGACTGTAGCAGGAAGCGGACGGGAGGAGCCGTCCCGGACACGGAGCCTAAGCCTGCCTCGTGTATAATGCGCCCCCTCCTGCAGTCCCGATTTCAGAGGGTCCTCGCACCGCGCGAGCGGGCTCAGGGGGGTTCGTGAATCACGTGTGTGGAGTCATCGGCGTCGATCGAGCATGAGCGTTTGGATTTCGGGCGCCCCCGCCCGTGAAGAGGCCTGAAGTCAATGGCAGTCGTCGCGAAGCCCCCTGGAGCACCGCCGGTGAAAGCCGGGCCCCTGCGCGCCTGGTTCTACAAACGCTTTCCGGTCGAGGAGTTCATCTCCGAGCAGCTGACGGGCTACTACGCGCCCAAGAATTTCAACTTCTGGTACTACTTCGGGGTGCTCTCGCTCGTGGTGCTCGCCATACAGCTGGCGACGGGCATCTTCCTCACGATGTTCTACAAGCCGGGCGAGGCCACCGCGTTCGACTCCGTCAACTTCATCATGCGCGAGGTCGATTACGGCTGGCTCATCCGCTACATCCACTCGACGGGCGCATCGGCCTTCTTCATCGTCGTGTACCTGCACATGTTCCGCGCGCTGCTCTATGGCTCGTACAAGCGCCCACGCGAGCTGCTGTGGCTCATCGGCATGGTCGTGTATCTCGCGCTCATGGCCGAGGCGTTCTTCGGCTACGTGCTGCCGTACGGCAACATGTCGTACTGGGCGGCGCAGGTGATCATCAACATCTTCGGCACGATCCCGGGGATCGGACCGGGGCTCGCGCTGTGGATTCGCGGCGATTACGGCGTCTCGGACGCGACGCTCAACCGCTTCTTCGCGCTGCACGTCGCGGCCGTTCCGCTCGCGCTGCTTCTGCTCGTGATGCTGCATCTCGTGGCCCTGCGCCGCAGCGGGTCGAGCAACCCCGACGGGATCGAGATCAAGGACAAGCTCGATGCAAACGGCAAGCCGCTCGACGGCATTCCGTTCCACCCGTACTACACCGTCAAGGATACCTTCGGGATCGGGGTATTCCTGGTGCTCTTCGCCATCGTCGTGTTCTTCGTTCCGAGGTTCGGGGGGTACTTCCTCGAGCCTGCGAACTTCGAGCCGGCCAATCCGCTCTCGACGCCCCCCGAGATCACCCCGTCGTGGTATCTGACGCCGTACTACGCGATCCTGCGCGGCATCCCCAACCAGCGTATCGGCGCGCTGCTGCTGCTCCTTGCGATCGTCGCCTATCTGCTGCTGCCGTGGCTCGACCGCTCGCCGGTCAAGTCCATGCGCTACAAGGGCTGGCTGTCGCGCCTGTTCTTCGCGCTCTTCATCCTGTCGTTCCTCGGCCTGATGTACGTGGGACTGCATCCGGTCGAGACCGTCTACGTGGTGATGGGACGGATCTGCACGGTCTTCTACTTCGCCTACTTCGTGTTGATGCCCTGGTACACGCGCTTCGAATCGGTGAAGCCGGTCCCCGAACGGTTGACCTTCCATGCGCACGCGTGAGAGCACCAACGGCTGGCGCGCCGCACTCGCGCTCGCGATCGCCGCGGCAGCCTTCGCGCCCGCACTCGTCCTCGCGCAGGAGTCCGCCGGGCGGGGCTACGGCTCGGACTGGGAATCCTGGAAGGCGAATACCTCGGTCACCGACCGCGCCTCGCTGCAGCGCGGCGCGCGGGATTTCCTCAGCTACTGCAACGGCTGCCACTCGCTCAGGTTCATCCGCTACTCCCGCATCGGGCAGGACCTCGAGATTCCGACGAACTTCCTGCAGCAGTATCTCGTTCCGAGCACCCGCAAGCTGACGGACTACATCGGCTCGCCGATGCCTGCCGCGGATGCCGAGACCTGGTTCGGCAAGGACCCGCCCGACCTGTCGCTCATGGCGCAGGAGCGGGGCGTCGATTACCTCTACCAGTACCTGACGACCTTCTACGTGGACCCCTCGAAGCCCACCGGCGCGAACAACCTGGCGCTGGCGAACTCGGCGATGCCGGACGTGCTCTCGGAGCTCGAGGGCCTCAAGCGCGCGGTGTTCAGGAACGAGACCGTGGACGGCCAGACGCAGCCGGTATTCGATCATTTCGAGACGATCGTCCCGGGCAGCATGACGCGCGAGCAGTACGAGGGCTTCGTGCGCGACATCGTGAACTTCCTCGACTACGTCGGTGAGCCTGAGCAGGACCACCGCCGTACGCTCGGGGTTTGGGTCGTGCTGTTCCTGCTCGTGTTTACCTGGCTCACGTGGCTATTGAAGAAGGAATACTGGAAGGACGTGCATTAGGAGCGTGTCCGGCTCATGATGCCCAGGGAGCGCACGTGTCCAGCCGACGATCGATCATGACGCTGTTCTCGGCGCCCGACGACCCGTGGAGCCACCGCACGCGCATCGTGCTCGCGGAGAAGGGCATCGGGATCGATATCGTCAACGTCGAGCCCGGGAGGCTTCCCGAGGATCTGCTCGATCTCAATCCCTACCACAGCGTTCCGACCCTGGTCGATCGCGATCTGGTGCTCTACGACTCGCGAGTCATCATCGAGTACCTCGATGAGCGTTTCCCGCACCCTCCGCTCATGCCGGTCGATCCCGTCACGCGCGCTCAGTTCCGCCTCGCTCTGTACCGCATCGAGCGCGACTGGTACGGCCTCGCGCATCAGATCGAGCGCGATCCCGACAAGAAGCAGATCGTGAAGCATCGCAAGGCGCTGCGGGACACGATTCTGCAGAGCGTCGATCTTTTCAAGGTCAAGCCGTACTTTCTCTCCGACGAGTTCTCGCTCGTCGATGCGACGATTGCGCCCGTGCTGTGGCGGCTCGAGCGCTACGAGGTCGATCTGCCTCGCGACACCGGTCAGCCCATCCTCAAGTACGCGAGCCTGGTGTTCTCGCGGCATGCGTTTCGCGATAGCCTCTCGGACCTGGAACAGGAAATGAGAGCCTTCTGAAGCGGTGTGCCGTGTCCGAGAGCTCGATCAGACCCAAGCGTCCGTACCTGCTGCGTGCCATGCACCAGTGGATGACCGACAGCGGGCACACCCCCCACATCATCGTCGATGTCGAGCGCTCCGGCGTCGAGGTGCCGCGCGCTTACGCGAAGGACGGCAAGATCGTGCTCAACGTGAGCTTCAACGCCGCCCAGCGCCTGAATCTCGGCAACGAATGGATCGAGCTCGATGCGCGCTTCTCGGGAGTCTCGCAGCACGTGCGGTTTCCCGTGAGCTCCGTGCTCGGCATCTACGCCCGGGAGACCGGCGAGGGCATGGTGTTCTCCGAGCAGGACATGGGACCGGGCTCCCCGCCCACCCGTCCGACCGCAGGTCCCGATGAAGGCGGTCGCGGCCGGCCGCAGCTGAAAGTCGTCAAATAGGGCCGCTCAGGCCTCGAACGCACCGCGGATCCATTCGACCTTCGGCGTTTGCGTGGAGAGCTCGGAGACGACCGCCACATCGAAGCGTACCGGCAGTCGCGCGAGATCACGGCGCTGCTGCAGCAGCTGCTGGGCAGTGCGCACGATCCGCCGCCGCTTGAGGCCATCGACGCTCGCCGCCGCCCCTCCGTAGGCGCGGCTCGAGCGCGTGCGCACTTCCACCACGAGCAGCGTGCCCCCCTGAAGTGCGACCAGGTCGAGCTCGCCCAAGCGGCGGCGATAGTTTCTGATGAGAAGCTGAGCGCCCTGCGCCTCGAGATAATCGGCCGCGATACTCTCGGCCCGGGCTCCGAGCGCACGGCGGTCGATCATGGATGGCCGCCCGGCGGCGGCGGGGAAGTGCCGGAGCCGGGCTGCGCAGGCGGTGCGGCTGCGGGGGGCGGCGGGGGCGATGCTCCGGGTTGCGCAAGGGGGTGCGGCTGTCCGTCGCGCAGCTGCGCCCACTCGAGCTCGCGCCGCACGCGCCCGCCTGAATCGAGACTCAGCTGCCCGGTCAAGCCTTCCACCGAAATGGCGCTCCCCGCCGGCGCACTGCGCAGCGCCACGAACAGCCGATAGGCGTCGAAGCCGAATGCGAACAGCCGGTCCCGCGGCGGTCCCTCGACCGGCCAGGCGTTGCGGGCGGCGAGTCGCACGCTGTCGGCGAGCCCGCTGCCGAGCGTCCAGGGCATCTCTGGAAAATCGAGTCCGTCGAGATCCTGATTCGCGTTCGGATCGGGCTCGAACGCATCGGAAGTCGCATAGGCGGGAATATCGCCCGCGAAGTAGAACCGGATCTGCGGGCGCAGCAGCCGGGCGTCCCGCGCCGAGCTCGCCTCGAAGATGAAGTCGATATCGCCGCGCCGCCGCGGCTGGAAGTCGAGCTTGCCGCCGACGATCGACCTCACCAGATCGAAGCGCGCGTTGCTCTGGTCGATGCCGAGGACGCGCGTGACCGCAGGAGCGAAGTCGATGAGCCCCGGATCGAAGCGCGCGGTGTCGATGAGGGTTCCGCCGCCTGCGGTGAGCTCCTCGGAGAACGCGGCGAGCACCCGCGTGCCCCAGTCCCCATCGGGCACGAGCGCGATGCCGTGGCGGTGTCCATCGGCGAGCACACGGCGCGCCGCCGCGCGCGCCTCGTCCTCGGGCGACAGGGCGAACTGGTAGAAGCTACCTGGCGCCGTGCGTGCGGCCGGCAGGAAATTGAGCGCCAGCATCGGCGGGCGGGAACCGGCGAGCGCGGCGGCCGCGATGACCTCCTCACGCGTGAGCGGCCCGACGATGAAGCTCGCGCCCTCGCGCGTGGCGCGGTCCACCACCTCCGCAACGCTCGCTGCTCCGGTATCGTAGATGCGAAGGTGGGGGCGTTCCCCCGCCGCACTCACGTAGTAGGCGGTGAGAAAACCATCCCGCACGGTCGCCGCGGCGCTCGCCTGCCGCCCGCTGAGCGGCAGCAAAAGCGCGACGTACGCCCCGGCAGGAAGCCCTGCGGCGAGCTGCGGTGCAGCGGTCCGCAGCTCGGCGCCCACCAGCGCCGCTGCGGGATGCCCCGGATAGCGTGCGCGAAAGGCAGCGAGGGCGGCCGAGGCGGCGAGCGGGTTGCGGGTTGCCTCGGCGGCGATGGGCGCTACGGCAAGCCAGCCGCGTACGGTCGGGTCGCGCGCTACGCGCGCATCGACGGGCACGCCGCGCTCACTGGCTTCGGCGAGCTCCGCGAGCAGGCTCTGGCGGGCGGCCTCGCGCTCCGCGGTGCTGAGAAACCGCTCCTGCTCCAGCTCGACACGCACCCCCTCGAGCGGCCGTCCGGAGGCGAAGGCGGCCCGGCGCTTGAGGTCGAGATAGGACACCGCCGTCGCCGCCGTGCTCGGCTCGGGAAGGCCGGCCAGAAGATGCCACGCCTCTTGAGCCTCGCCGCGGGCGAGATCGAGCTCGGCGGCGTGCATCTCCTGCTCGATCCCTTGCGCCGAGGTGGGCGGCGCCGGCGGCGGGGCGGGGGGCGCGGTGAGCGAGCACGCCGCGAGCGGCATTGCGAGCGCCAGGGTTGCGAGCACTCGGGCTCGGGCGCGGGACATTCGTCCGTTGAACATTTGTTGAAGGCCCTCTCCAAGGCGGGCAGGATGCCGCCTGATTATATGCGGACACCCCCGCCACACACGGACCCCGCGGAGCGCGGCCCCGAGCGCCCCCCGGGGGGCGGGCGGCTCGATGTGATTGCAACGCCGATCGGCAACTTGAGCGATCTGAGCGTCCGCGCGCGGGAGACTCTGGCGGCCGCCGACCTCATCGCCGCGGAGGATACGCGCCGCACCCTCGTGCTCCTCAAGGCGCTCGGCCTCTCCAAGCCGCTCGTGTCGCTGCATGCTCACAACGAGGCGCGACGCGTGCCCGAGCTGCTGGCGCGAGTTCGCGCAGGCAGCCTCGTCGCTCTGGTGAGCGATGCCGGCACGCCGCTCCTTTGCGATCCCGGCGCGCTCCTCGTGCGCCGTGCGGCGAGCGCCGGGCTCGAGGTGCGCCCCATTCCGGGCCCCTCGGCGATCACGGCGGCGCTCGCGGCAGCCGGGCTTGCGACCGGGCGATTCTGCTTCGAGGGGTTCCTGCCGGCCCCCGAGCGTGAGCGGCGCGCGCGGCTCGAGGAGCTCGCCGGCGAGCGGCGCACGCTCGTGCTGTTCGAGGCTCCGCACCGTATCGCCGAGGCGCTTGTTGACTTGGCAACCGTGTTCGGCGCGGAGCGCCCGGCAGTGGTTGCGCGCGAGCTGACCAAGGCGCATGAGACGATCTATCGCGGGACGCTCGCCGAGCTCGCCGCGCGGGCCGCGCACGACGAGAACTTCCGCCGCGGCGAGCTCACCCTCGTCGTCGAGGGGGCCGCGGACCGAGCCGAGCGCGCCGATGCGCGCGCGCTGCGCCGGGCCGTCGAGCTGCTCGCGAAGGAGCTGCCGCCCGGCAAGGCGGCGGCGCTCGCCGCAGCGCTCACCGGAGCCTCGCGCCAGGAGGCCTATGCGCTGGCCCTGGAGTTGAAACGAGACCGGTGATTGAGTGTGCGCGCCGCTCTAGGCTATCTTGCTCGTGGGAGCCGGCCGGGCAATCGCTGTCTTCCGCGGCGCAGGCTGCGGAGGGTGGAGGAAAGTCCGGGCTCCGGCGGACGAGGTGCCAGGTAACGCCTGGGGGGCGCGAGCCCACGGAAAGTGCAACAGAGAGCAGACCGCCTAAGTCCGCGCCCACCCGGGCGCGGACCGGCAAGGGTGAAACGGTGCGGTAAGAGCGCACCGCGCCGGTGGCAACACTCGGCGGCACGGCAAACCCCACCTGGAGCAAGGCCAAATAGGGAAGCGGTGCCCTCAAAAGGGGTACAGCGGTGTTCCGCACGCGCTTCCGGGTAGGCCGCTCGAGGCTCGCGGCGACGCGGGTCCCAGAGGAATGATTGCCCTCGACAGAACCCGGCTTACAGGCCGGCTCCCTCCTTCGCCTCAGCTACTCTATGAGGTCCCTAGGGCAACCTTCTGATTGCTAACGGAAGCGAAGCCTCAACGCGGCCGCAGCCGCGGTCGCGCCTCATAAGTCTTTGTGACTGCGACGAATTTCTCACCTCTTCCAATTGACATCGGACGCCACCGATTCCTATAGTGGCGATAAGTGGGAAAGTGTGGGGGGAAGTGGGCGAGTTCTCGCCCCAGGTCTCGTGTTCCGCGGTGCAACAAAAGTCACCCTGGATGATAAGGGCCGGATGGTCATGCCCACCCGCTACCGAGAATCCATCCAGGACCGTGCCGAGAGCAAGCTCGTCGTCACCGTGGATGTCGAGCAATGCCTCCTCATCTATCCGCTGCCCGATTGGGAGCAGACCGAACGCAAGCTCATGAGCCTGCCGAGTCTGCACCCGCGTTCTCGGCGGCTGCAGCGGCTCATGGTCGGACATGCGACCGACGTCGAGCTCGACGGGCACGGACGAGTCCTGCTGCCGCCGGAGCTGCGCGAATTTGCCGGGCTGCAGCGGCTCGGAATGTTGATCGGTCAAGGCAATCGCTTCGAGCTCTGGGACGAGACGCGCTGGAACGAGCGGCGCAGTTTCTGGCTGAAGAGCGAGGAGGTTGCGACCGATTTGCCGTCGTTACTCGACTCGCTCGCGCTATAGCGCGGGCCGGGAGCGGCGATGAAGGGACACGCGGAAGAACGGTAATTCCAAGGGGGGCGGTCTCGAGCCGCTGCGAATCGTGGATCAGAGCGAGCGCGCACACGAGCCGGTGCTCGTCGAGGAGGCGCTGGCTCTTCTGGCCGTCGAGGCGGGTGGTTACTATGTCGATGCGACGTTCGGGCGCGGCGGTCATACGGCACGGATTCTCGAGGCCTTGGGTGGAGAGGGCCGCCTGCTCGGGATCGATCGCGATCCGCAAGCGATCGAGGCCGGCCGCCGCCGCTTTGCCGGTGAGGTGCGGCTCACGCTCCTCCACGCGCCGTTTTCGCGCCTTGGTGAGCTCGTGCCGGCGCATGCGCACGGGCTTCCGTGCCGTGGCGTGCTCTTCGACCTCGGCGTTTCCTCGCCGCAGCTCGAGGATCCGCAGCGTGGCTTCAGCTTCCGCGCCGATGGCCCGTTCGATATGCGCATGGACCCGTCACACGGAGAGCCCCTCTCGGCCTGGCTCGCTCGGGCGAGCGTCGACGAGATTCTCGAAGTGATCAGTACCTACGGAGAGGAACGCTTCGCCCGGCGCGTGGCTCACGCGATCGTCGAGGCACGAGGCAAGCACGCGATCGAGCGCACCGCGGAGCTCGCCGCGCTCGTTGCCCGCGCAGTTCCCACGCGCGAGCGCAGCAAGCATCCCGCGACGCGCACCTTTCAGGCCCTGCGCATGCACCTGAACGACGAACTCGGCGAGCTCGAGCGAGGTCTCGCGGGTGCCGTCGCCGCGCTCGCCCCGGGCGGCCGGCTCGTCGTGATCAGCTTCCACTCGGTGGAGGACCGGGTGGTGAAGCGCTTCCTCAAGCACGCCTCGAAGGTCGATCCGGCGTTTGCCCACCGGCCGGTCGTGCCGGCCGAGGCGCTGCCTCGCCTGCGGCTCGTCGGCCGCAAGACCCGTCCGGGGTTCGCCGAGGCGCGGCGCAATCCGCGCGCCCGCTCCGCGCTGCTGCGCGCCGCCGAGAAGCTGCCATGAGGCTCGGGCGGCGCACGCTCGTCTTCGCGGTTCCGCTCCTGTGGGTGAGCGTGCTCGGCTCGGCCGCCGCCGACATCTACTGCCGGCATCGCGCCCGCGAGCTGTTCGTGCAGCTCGAGTCGCTCGATGCGCGCCGTGACAATCTCGATATCCAATGGGGACAACTGCAGCTCGAGCAGAGCGCGTGGTCCACTCACGCCTTCGTCGAGAACGTCGCGCGCACGAAGCTGCACATGACAACTCCGCCGCCACAGGACATCAGGCTCGTCTCGCCATGAGCACATCGCCCGCAGGGAGTCGCGGCAAGGGCAGTGCGCTCAAATTCGGGCTGCGTCGCAAGCAGCGCGGCTCGGGCTCCGGGCCGAGCGCCGCACGGCCCGCACCCATCGATATGCCACGCTCGTTCCGCTGGCGCGCGCGCCTGGCCTTCGCGATGCTGGCTTGCGCGGCCGCAGGGCTCACCTGGCGCGCGGTGAATCTCCAGCTCGTGGACCACAGCTTTCTCTCGAGCCAGGGCGATGCGCGTTTCTCGCGCGTCGTGAGCATCGTCGCGCACCGCGGGGTGATCAGAGACCGCTATGGCGAGCCGCTTGCGGTGAGCACGCCGGTGGATTCGGTGTGGGTCAATCCGAAGGAGCTCGTGCTCGCGACCGATCAGATCCCGCGGCTCGCCTCCGCGCTGCACCTCGATGCGCATGAGCTCGCGGAGCGCATCACGAGCAGCCTCGATCGGGAGTTCCTCTACGTCGCCCGGCATCGCGCCCCCGCCGATGCGCAGAAAGTGCTTGATCTCGGCATCCCCGGCGTCTATCTCGCGCGCGAGTATCAGCGCTACTACCCCGCCGGAGAGGTGACCGGACAGGTGCTCGGCTTCACGGACGTGGACGATGCGGGCCAGGAAGGCATCGAGCTCGCCTTCGAGCACTGGCTTGCCGGTGAGGACGGCGCGAAGCGCGTCATCCAGGACCGCTACGGGCGGGTGGTGCAGGACGTGGACAGCATCCGCCCTGCGCGTCCGGGCCGTGATCTCACGCTCTCGCTCGATCTGCGCCTGCAGTATCTCGCGTATCGGGAATTGAAAAGGGCGGTGCGCGACCAGCGGGCGCGCGCCGGCTCGATCGTGGTGCTCGACATCGCGACGGGCGAGGTCCTCGCCATGGTGAACCAGCCCGCATTCAACCCGAACGATCGCGATCAGATGGCTCCCGATCTGTACCGCAACCGCGCCGCCACCGATATCCTCGAGCCGGGCTCGGCGATGAAGCCGTTCTTCGTCGCCGCGGCGCTCGCCTCGGGCAAGTACAGCGACCGCAGCATCATCGATACCTCTCCGGGCTTCATCAAGGTCGGCGCGAAGATCTTTCCGGACGAGCACGATCTGGGCCGCATCGATATCGCGACCATTCTGGCGAAGAGCTCGAACGTCGGCATGGCGCATATCGCACTCTCGCTCGATCCGAAGCTGATGTGGACGACCCTCGATGCCGTCGGCTTCGGGCACGTCACCGAGAGCGGCTTTCCGGGGGAGTCGGCGGGTCTGCTCAGCCACTACTCGCACTGGCGTCCGCTCGGGATCGTCACCATGTCACATGGCTACGGGATCTCGGTGACGCCGCTGCAGCTCGCCCATGCCTATGCGACGCTCGGCGCGCTCGGCATCGCAAGGCCGGTCTCGCTGCTGCGCCTCGATCAGCCTCCCGCAGGCATGCGCGTGCTCGATGAGCGCGTGTGCCGCGAGCTCATCGGCATGCTCGAGACCGTCGTGTCGACCGAGGGGGCCACGGGGACCCGGGCGGCGATTCCGGGCTACCGCGTTGCGGGCAAGACCGGAACGGCGTGGAAGGCGATGGCCGGCGGGTATTCGACGAATCTCTACATGTCGGTCTTTGCGGGGGTCGCGCCCGCGAGCCATCCGCGCCTGGCGGCGGCGGTCATCATCGATCAGCCGGGCGCAGGCCTTTACTACGGAGGCGATGTCGCCGCTCCCGTGTTCTCCGCGGTGGTCGGCGGGTCGCTGCGCCTGCTCGGGATTCCGCCGGATGAGCCGGTCGCGGTTCCGGCTGACGAGCAGCCGGCGCCGACTTATGCCGCGCGAGGCGCTCGAGGCTCGCACCGGTTGGCGCGCCGATGACGAGTCGAGCACATTCCCTGGGCAGCGCACGCGAGAGGCCGCTCGGTGAGCTCATCGCGGGCCTGCTCGATCGCTCCGCCGCGCCCGGCGACATTCGCGTGAGCGATGTGACGCTCGACAGCCGCGAGGTCGGACCCGGAGCGCTCTTCCTCGCCTGTCGCGGCGCGGCGCGTCACGGTCTGGAATTCGCGCGCGAGGCGATCAGCTCGGGCGCCCGGGCCATTCTCTACGAGCCGCAGGGGGCCGAGCCGGCGCTCGCGGCGGCGGCATCTCGCGCGCGCGAGGCGGGGGTTTTTCTCGCCGCGGTGCCACAGCTCGCCGCGCAGGCGGGAAGCGTCGCGGACCGCTTCTTCGATGCGCCCTCCAAGCGCCTCGCCGTCGCGGGTGTCACCGGCACCAACGGCAAGACCACCTCGGCGTATCTGCTGGCACAGGCGCTCACCCGGCTCGGCCGGCCCGCGGGCTATGTCGGTACGCTCGGGGCGGGGTTTCCGGGCGCGATCGAGCCGTTCGGCCTCACGACGGCCGATGTCGTCACCGTGCATCGCCAGCTCGCGCATTTGCGGGCGCTCGGCGCCGAGTGCGTGAGCATGGAGGTTTCCTCGCACGCCCTGGAGCAGGGACGTGTGAACGGTGTGCGCTTCCGGGCCGCGGCCTTCACCAATCTCACGCGCGAGCACCTCGATTTTCACGGCTCGATGGAGGTCTATGCGCGCGCGAAGGCACGCCTGTTCGAGGGCGAGCTCGCGGCACGCATCATCAACGTGGACGATGCGTTCGGGCTCGAGCTCGCGCGCCGCTACGTGCGAGCCGGCGGCCGCCTCGTCGTGACCGCGCGTCACCT
>JASHUC010000290.1 GCA_030040235.1 Gammaproteobacteria bacterium
TCGAGCATCTCCGCGGTGACCGCCATCTCGAGGTTCATCCGTGTCTGGAGCAGATCCTTCAATGCGCGGACGTCGGCGAGCTGGATGTGCCGGCGGTCCTCGCGCAGGTGCAGCGTGATGCTGTCGGCGCCGGCCATCTCCGCGGCGAGCGCGGCGTGCACGGGATCGGGGTAGCGAGCGCGACGCACCTGCCGGAGCGTTGCGACGTGGTCGATGTTGAACCCGAGGGCGATCATTTCCCTAGCTCCTCCAACGCCGGCGGCGGAGTCGTCGCACTGCGCGGACGCGTGGCCGGGCGCAGCTCGAGCACCTCGCGCGCCACCGCGCGGGTTGCGAGCTCGCGCCCCTCCAGGCAATGATCCAGCGCGGCCTTGAGCAGCCGGCGTGCGTCGGCGAGCGCCGCGGCGGTTGCGAGCTGCTCCCGCTCGAGGCTCTCGAGGGAGCTGCCCGCGAGGACTCCGGGCGTCCCGGGCGAGGCGGCAATCAGACCCTCGCCGGGTCGGAACAGATAATACGTGCCGGAGGCGATTCGCCGCAGATCGAGACCGTAGCCGAGCTCGGCGAGCAGACGCTTCTCGAAGACCCTGAGGCCCGGCTCGAGCGGCGCGCCGCCGCGGAACTGCTCGAGTGTCCGATGATAGGAGTCGAAGAGCGCCGGGTGCGGATCGTGGCGCGTCGTGAGCTTCAAGAGCAGCTCGTTCAGGTAAAAGCACGCCATGAGATGCGAGCCGGGCAGCGCCACGCACACACCCGCGCCGGCAGGCTCGGCTCCCGTGAGCTGCCGCGCCTCCCCGCGCCCGCTGAAGGAGAGGAGTAGCGCCTGAAAGGGCTGCAGCACGGGGGCGAGCTTCGACTTCGGCCCTCGCACGGCGCGCGCAAAGAGCGACAGCCGCCCGTGCTCGCGCGTGAACACCTCGAGGATGCGGCTCGTATCGCGGTAGGGCACGTGATGCAGGATGTACCCCGGGGTCAGAGTCGTGCGTCGATGAGTGCGGCTCATAGCTCGACTCCGAGCTGCTTGAGCGCGCGTGCATCATCGGCCCATCCCTTGCGCACCTTGACCCAGAGATTCAGATGCAGCCGCCGGCCGAGTGCGCGATTGAGCTCGAGCCGCGCGGCCCGCCCGATGCGCTTCAGCCGCTCACCGTGCGCGCCGACCACGATGGGCTTCTGTCCGGCGCGGTCCACCCAGATGGCGGCATCGATGAGGAGCTGGCCGTCCGTCTCGGCGCTGTTCTCGATCTCCACCGCAATCCCGTAGGGCAGCTCCTGCTCGAGCTCGAGGGTGAGCTTCTCACGGATGACCTCGGCGATGCGAAAGCGGCTGTCGCGATCGGTCAATTGCTCTCTGGGAAAAAGCGGCGGGGACTCGGGGAGCAACCGGCCGATCACGGCGATGAGCGCATCGAGATTGCCGCTCTTGAGCGCCGAGACCGGCACCACCTCGGCGAACGCGAACCGTCCGGCGAGCTCGGCGAGAAAAGGCAGCAGCCTCTGCCGGGGCCGCACACGATCGATCTTGTTGACCGCGGCCACGGCCGGCCGGCCGCTCGCGCGGATACGGCGCAGCACCAGCTCATCCTCTGCCGTGAAGCGCATCGCCTCGAGCACCAGCACGCACAGATCGGCATCGTTCAGCGCCGCCGCGGCCGTGCGGTTCATCGCACGATTGAGCGCCCGCCGCGGCCCGGGATGCAGGCCGGGGGTATCGACGAAGGCGATTTGAGCCTCCGCCGAGTTGAGTACGCCGAGCACGCGATGGCGGGTGGTTTGCGGCCGGGGTGTCACGATGCTCAACTTCTCCCCGACGAGCGCGTTGAGCAACGTCGACTTGCCGACGTTCGGCCGTCCAACCAGCGCGGCAAATCCGAAGTGGCTCACGATCTCAACGCCTCGATCTCGGAGAGAACGCGCTCGGCGGCCTGCTGCTCCGCGCGCCTGCGGCTCGAGCCCTGGCCGCTCGCGGCGAGGCCGAGTTTCCCCACCTCGCAGAGCACCCAGAAGGTCTGCTCGTGGGCATCCCCCTCGGTACGCTCCACCTCGTAACGCGGCAGCGGCAGGCCGCGAGACTGGACATACTCCTGAAGTCTAGTCTTCGCGTCCTTGAGCCGCGCGGCGGCCGGCAGTTGGGCGATGCGCGGCTCGATCAGTGCCTGGACGAGGCGCCGGGCCGCGGGCAATCCGCCATCGAGGTACAAGGCGCCGCAGACCGCCTCGAAGGCGTCCGCCAGAATCGATTGACGGCGAAAGCCGCCGGATTTGAGCTCGCCGGCGCCGAGCTGCAGCACTTCCCCGAGCGAGAGCGCGGCGGCGACCTCGGCCAGCGGCTCCCGGCTGACCACCCGCGCCCGCAGCCGGCTGAGGTCGCCCTCGTCGGCCTGCGGAAAGGCCTGGTAGAGATGCTCCGCCACGAGCAGGTTGAGCACCGCATCGCCGAGGAACTCGAGCCGCTCGTTGTGCGGGCGGGCGGCGCTGCGGTGGGTGAGCGCCGCCGCGAACAGCGTGAGATCGCGCGGCTCGTAGCGGAGTCTCTCGCGGACCCAGCTCCGCGGCCAGTCACGCACGAGCCCCTACCCGCCGGCGTGTGCGATCTTGTCGAAGTCGATCTCGAGCGAGATGTTGGCGAAGAGCGGAGCGTCATCGGTGTACTTCGCCTCGATGACCCAGGAGTCCCCGTCGCGGCGAATGGTGACGTCCTTCCAATCCGGATAGGTGATGCTCTCGATATCGAAGCGCTTGGCGAGCGAGAGGCGGATCGCCTGCTCCGAGACGGCCTGCCCGTCGTCCTTCATCGCCGTCGCGGCGTCATCGAGGCTCTTCGCCACCCGCATGTAGTTGAGGTAGATCGGCGTGAGCCGGATTGCCGAATACGCGACGATCGCCACCGGAACGAGCAGAACCAGCCAGCCCAGAAACGTGATGCCCTGCTGCCTTTTATACATAAGCCCCCCGGAGTCTCACCGGATACGCATCCAGATCCGTTTCCACATCGGTCCTCCTGAGCGTTGCAGGTCCCAATTGAACCAGATTCGGGTCGCTTTGCCGACCAAATTGGCCTCAGGAACGAAACCGAAATAGCGTCCATCTTCACTGTTATCGCGGTTGTCGCCCATCATCAGGTACATTCCGGGCGGAATGAGGTGCTCGGGCCAGTCCCCGTGCTCCTGGATCGCCAGATCGTTGGAGGCCGGGCAGACATAACCTCGGTCCATGTGGCGGTTGCAGGTCGGCAACGGCTCGACGGCAATATCGCCGGTCGCCGGGCAGTACATCATGTCGTGGTGCTCATGATCGAGGGTCTCCTCCAGGAGATGCATACCCTCGTAGCAGCCGTCGTCGTAGAGTCCGCGGTCCACGATCGGAACGGGCTTGCCGTTGAGCGTGATGAGGTCGTTGTGCACGCTCACCCGGTCCCCGGGGATCCCGACGACCCGCTTGATGTAGTTGACCGAGGGGTCGGGCGGGTAGCGGAACACGACCACATCGCCGCGCTTCGGCTCACCGACCGAGAGGATCTTGCGATTGAGCACCGGCAGCCGCAGCCCATAGACGTACTTGTTGACGAGGATGAAATCCCCATCGAGCAGTGTGGGCATCATCGAATCGGAGGGGATGCGGAAAGGCTCGAAGATGAACGCGCGCAGCACGAGCACGATCACCGCGACCGGAAAGAAGCTGCGCGCGTAGTCCACCGTGCCGGGCTCGCTCACGAAGCTCGGATCCTTGCCCGCCGCACGGGCCGCCGCCGCGCGCCGCTTGCCGAGCAGCGTCGCATCGAGGAGCCAGGCCACCCCGGTCACCACCGCGATGATCACGAGCACCAGGCTGAAGTCGAGCTTCTCGGCGACCAGCAGCCGGATGACGGCAGCGGCAACCAGTACCGGCAGCGCGTAGTAGGCCCCCGCCACGAGCGGGGGATCGCTCGCCGGGTCGGGAGCGGCGGCCATCTGGCGCCGTGGGCGCAAGAACCAGTCGTCCACCACGCATACGAGGCCGACCGGAATGGCGACCCAGGAGAGAACGGTGATCAATGGCATCAGCATGGAGAATCCTCAGAAATCATCATGGCTTGCGCCCGACCTGCAGCACGGCGAGGAAGGCCTCCTGGGGGATCTCGACGTGACCGAGCTGCTTCATGCGCTTCTTACCCTCTTTTTGCTTCTCGAGGAGCTTGCGCTTGCGCGTCACGTCGCCGCCGTAGCACTTGGCGAGCACGTTCTTGCGCAGCGCCTTGACGGTCGCGCGCGCGATGACCGAGGTGCCGATCGCCGCCTGCACCGCCACTTCGAACATCTGACGGGGAATGAGCTCCTGCATCTTGTCCACGAGCTCGCGCCCGCGGTGGTAGGCGTTCTCGCGATGCACGATCGCCGACAGCGCATCCACGCGCTCGCCGTTGATGAGGATGTCGAGCTTGACGAGCGGTGCGTGCTGGAAGTGGCTGAACTCGTAATCGAACGAGGCGTAGCCGCGGCTCACCGATTTCAGCCGATCGAAGAAATCGAGCACCACCTCGGCGAGCGGCAGCTCGAATTGCAGCGACACCTGCGTGCCGAGATACTGCATCTTCTTCTGCACGCCGCGCTTCTCGTTGCAGAGTTTGAGCACGGCGCCCACGTGATCGGGCGGCACGAGAATGCTTGCGAGTATCATCGGCTCGCGAATCTCATCGATCTCATTCGGCGCCGGCAGCTTCGCCGGGTTGTCCACGTACTGCACCCCGCCGTCGGTACGCGCCACCTGGTAGACGACGGTCGGGGCACTCGTGACGAGCTCGAGCTGATACTCACGTTCGAGCCGCTCCTGCACGATGTCCATGTGCAGCAGGCCGAGAAAGCCGCAGCGAAAACCGAAACCGAGCGCGCTCGAGACCTCCGGCTCGTAACGCAGCGCCGAGTCGTTCAGGCGCAGCTTCGCGAGCGCATCGCGGAACGCCCCGTAGTCCTCGGAATTGACGGGGAATAGTCCGGCGAACACCCGCGGCTTGATCTCCTGGAATCCCGGCAGCGCCTGCGCGGCCGGGCGCGCCTCGAGCGTGATCGAATCCCCGACCGGTGCGCCGTCGATCTCCTTGATCCCGGCTGCGACGAACCCGACCTCCCCGGCCGAGAGCGAGCGCTCCGCGACCGACTTCGGCGTGAAGCGTCCGAGCTTGTCCACGGTGTAGCTGCGCCCGCTGGACATCACGCGGATCTTCTCGCCCGTCGTGAGGCTGCCGTTCACGACGCGCACCAGGGAGACGACCCCGACGTAGTTGTCGAACCAGGAGTCGATGATGAGCGCCTGCAGAGGCGCCCCGGGATCGCCCTTCGGAGAGGGAATCTTGCGAACGAGGGTCTCGAGCAGCTCCGGGACGCCCTCGCCGGTCTTGGCGCTGACGCGCGCGGCATCGCGCGCCTCGATACCGATGATCTCCTCGATCTCGCGCACGACCCGCGCGGGGTCGGCCGAGGGCAGATCGATCTTGTTGATGACGGGCAGCACCTCGAGCCCCTGCTCGATCGCGGTGTAGCAGTTGGCGACGCTCTGCGCCTCGACGCCCTGGGAGGCATCCACCACGAGCAGCGCACCCTCGCACGCCGCGAGCGAGCGCGACACCTCGTAGGAGAAGTCGACGTGGCCGGGGGTATCGATGAGATTGAGCTGGTAGCGAAGCCCGTCGCGGGCCTCGTAGTGAAGGGTCAC
>JASHUC010000291.1 GCA_030040235.1 Gammaproteobacteria bacterium
GAGCGCCGCGGCCTGAAGGACCCGCGACTGTGGCTGGGGTGAGTGCATGAATAGCCCGGAGAATCCCGACATGCGAGCCCTCGATGCAGCGCTCACGAGCGCGTTGCGGCCCCCGGCGCTGCCGCCCGGCTTCGCCACGCGTCTCGCCGCGGCGCTCGAGGCCGAGGAGCGGGGCGGCGATTGGAGCCGCGATGCCCGCGAGGCGCTCGAGCGGGAGCATCGCGAGCGCCTGGCAGAGCTCGACGCCGGGTATCTACGCCTGCGCCGCCGGACCCTCGGCACGCTGCTCGGGGTGGCCTTTGCCGCGGGCGCGGTCCTCGCGCTCGGGATGCCGTGGCTGCATCGCACCCTCGGTGACAAGCTGCCGTACGTGCTCGCGGGCGCCGGCGCTCTGATTGGCTTTGCGCTGCTCGCGGCCTCCCTCAGGGAGAGCCGGGTGGCGATGCGGCTCCTCGGGCTGCTCGAGTAACGGCGCGTCCGTGGCCGGCGCGGCTGCGCCTTGACGGTCGTAGAGGCGGCAGCTAGCTTGATGCCCGGGTATGTCACATGACCCTCGAGAGGAGCTTCTGAGCGAGCGGGCGAGCAGCCTGCTGCGCGTTCTGGTGGAGAGCTACATTCGCGACGGCCAGCCGGTCGGCTCGCGGTCGCTGTCCCGTGAAAGCGGACTCAACCTGAGCTCCGCCACCATCCGCAACGTCATGGCGGACCTCGAGGAGCTCGGCTTCGTCGCCTCCCCGCACACCTCCGCGGGACGCATCCCGACCGACAAGGGCTACCGGTTCTTCGTCGACACGCTGCTGCGCGTCCGGCGCCTGGAGGCGGCGGCCGACCCCGAGATCCAGTCCGAGATCCAGCGCTTCCTCGAGAGCCACCTCGAGAGTCGCATTCTCGACGGCCACCGCGAGAATCCGAAGGCGCTCGCCGCCGCCGCCTCGCAGCTGCTCTCGGCCATCACGAGCCTCACCGGCGTCGTCACGGTTCCGAATGCCCAGCAGGCCTCGATCACCCAGATCGAGTTCGTCGCGCTTTCGGAGAACCGGGTGCTCGCGGTGCTCGTGCTGAACGACCGTGAGGTGCAGAACCGCATCATTCAGCTCGAGCGCTACTACTCCTCCGACGAGCTCAAGCGCGCCGCGAACTTCCTCAACGACAAGTTCCGCGGGCGAACGCTGCATCAGGTGCGCCAGGAGATCCTGCGGGAGCTCTCCGAAACGCGCGAGCACATGAACAAGATCATGCTCGATGCCATCACCGTGGCGCAGCAGGTGTTCGAGCAGGGCGAGGAGCAACCGCTCGAGTACGTGATCGCCGGCGAGACGAACCTCATGGGCTTTGCGGAGCTCTCGAGCGTCGAGAAGCTGCGGCGGCTCTTCGAGGCGTTCAACGAGAAGCGCGATGTGCTGCACCTGCTCGATCAGAGCCTGCGCGCACAGGGCGTCCAGATCTTCATCGGCCACGAATCGGGCTATCAGATCCTCGACGACTGCAGTGTCGTCACCGCCCCGTACTCCCTCGGGGAGCAGGTCGTCGGGGTGCTCGGGGTGATCGGTCCGACGCGCATGGCGTACGAGCGCGTCATTCCGATCGTGGACGTGACCGCGAAATTGCTCGGCGCGGCCTTGAATTCCCGCCGCTGACCCTCAGCTACGCACCCGGACAGACCGCGGCGCACGGCGCTCCGCGAGGCTTTGTCGGCATTAAGTCTTTGTTTTGTGGAGGAGTTTTGATGGCTGGCCGAGAGCTTGAGCGAGCCCCGGGTTCGGAGGAGCGCGAGAACCTCGCCGAGGCGCCCTCCGCGCTGGCGCAGCTCGAGGAGCTGCAGCGCGCTCTGACCGACGCGGAGGCGCGCGCGAGCGGGCTTCACGATCAGTACGTGCGCTCCGTCGCCGAGCTCGACAACGTCCGCAAGCGCGCCCAGCGCGAGGTGGAGAACGCCACGCGGTACGGGCTCGAGAAGTTCGCCGCGGAGCTGCTGCCCGTCATGGACAGCCTGCAGCTCGCCGTGGCGAGCGCGGCCCGGGCCGATGCACGCAGTCTCGCCGAGGGCCAGCAGGCAACCCTGAAGCTCCTCACCCGCGCCTTCGAGAAGCTCAACATCAAGGAAATCAACCCGCGCGGCGCGCCGTTCGACCCGACGCGGCACGAGGCCGTGCTCGCGCAGGAGTCCCGCACGGCCGAGCCCAACTCGGTGCTCCAGGTCGCGCAGAGCGGCTACGAGCTCAACGGCCGTCTGCTGCGGCCGGCGCGCGTCATCGTCTCCAAGGCCTTGAATCGCGGCGACTCGCACCCAGCAAGTGGTGCATCAGGGGATCGCAGGAACCCACCGGAGTAACCCAATGGCTAAGACAATCGGCATCGACCTCGGCACCACGAACTCGTGTGTCGCCATCATGGAGGGCGGCAAGCCCCGCGTGATCGAGAACAGCGAGGGCGATCGCACGACTCCCTCGATCGTGGCGTTCACCAGGGACAGTGAAGTGCTCGTCGGGCAGCCCGCGAAGCGCCAGGCCGTCACCAATCCTCAGAACACGCTGTTCGCGGTCAAACGCTTGATCGGCCGCAAGTATGACGATGAGGTGGTGCAGCGCGACGTGAAGATGGTTCCGTACAAGATCGTGCGGGCCGACAACGGCGATGCCTGGGTGGAGGTTCAGGGCAAGCGCATGGCCCCGCCGGAGATCTCCGCGCGCGTGCTGATGAAGATGAAGAAGACCGCCGAGGACTATCTCGGCGAGACGGTGACCGAAGCGGTCATCACGGTTCCCGCGTACTTCAACGATTCCCAGCGCCAGGCCACCAAGGATGCCGGCCGCATCGCCGGTCTCGAGGTGAAGCGCATCATCAATGAGCCGACCGCCGCGGCGCTCGCCTACGGCCTCGACAAGCAGGGGAGCGATCGCAAGATCGCCGTGTACGACCTGGGCGGGGGCACCTTCGATATCTCCATCATCGAGATCGCCGAGGTCGACGGGGAGCGCCAGTTCGAGGTGCTCTCGACGAACGGCGATACCTTCCTCGGGGGCGAGGACTTCGACCTGCGCATCATCAATTTCCTCGGCGAGGAGTTCCTGAAGGAATCCGGCGTGGACGTGCGCAAGGATCCGCTCGCGATGCAGCGCCTGAAGGAGGCGGCCGAGAAGGC
>JASHUC010000292.1 GCA_030040235.1 Gammaproteobacteria bacterium
GTGCGATGCACCAATCCTGAGCAACCAGCCGGAATTCGAGCTGCAATTCGATCTCTCGCCCTCCTCGAGCCCGCTGCGCTTCCACCGCCAATGCCATGCGGTCTGGAACGAGGTGCGCGAGGAGTCTCTAACGATCGCCGAGTGGCGACGGGTTGCAGAGGAGCTGCCGCCCTCAGGGGTCCTGGTCGATGCGCGCGTGAGCCTCGGAGAGTCGCGCTCGATCATTCTCGGCGTAACCTGTTCGAGCGATCCACAAACCGGGACTTGCGTCTGGGTGAATGCGACGACCGGCGGTCCGCTTCCCAGCGGTTGGAATCCCGTCGAATGGCGTCATCCCTCCGGCCGCGGCAAGGACACTGACCGGTCACTCGAGCCCCCCCGGCGGCGCGATCCGCTGCGGGCCGACGGCTCGCGCAGGAACGCCGATCCGGCGGCCGATCCGCACGAGCCGTCGCTTCCGCGGCGAGCCTGAAGCCCCGCTACTAACTCACCGGTACGCGCTCGACGGACGCCAGGTTCCCCCTGGAGAGTCTGACGGGCGCCGTCTCGCGCAGAAAGAACGTGAGGGCGGCGGCGAGCACTGCGCAGCCGGCCGCAATGAACATGGGGGCAGAAAGCCCGAAATGGTCGGCCGCCTTGCCCGCGAGCGTGGGCACGGAGCTGCCGCCGAGAAACTCGCCGATGCCCATCACCAAACCGAGCGAGGTTCCGAGATAGCGCGCGGGAATGCTCTCGGAGGGGATCGTCGCCATGAACAGGGGGAAAGTGCCGCTCGCCGACCAGCCGACGAAGATGAGCACCGCGAGGAGGTATAGCGAACCGGAGAAGTAGAGCGCGGCGAAGGGGTAGAGCACTCCGATCAGCGTGAACGCGATCATGACCGGCTTGCGGCCGAAGCGGTCCGACAGCCCCGGTACGATGAAGGCGAACACGGCAGCGGAGATTCCGAGCACCGCCATGAGCCATTTCATCTCCGAGGCGCTGAGATGCCGGAAATTCAGGTACAGAGTGGGCAGGAACGTCCACCCCACGATCATCCATGGCACCATGAAGCAGCTGATGACGATGCACAGCCACATGTTGCGATAGCGGAAGATCTCGGTGAGGCGCCTCTGCTCGGATGGCGGGGGCGATGCCGCGACCGGGTGGGATGCCGCGTGCGGCTCGTGCACCCACTTCCAGATGACGGCGGCGCAGATGAGCCCCGGAGCCGCGGCAATGAAGAACGCGCTCCGCCAGTTGAACATCTGAGCGAGGCTCACGAGCACGACCGGCGCCAGGGACGAGCCGATGAAATTGCTGCCGAGGTTCTGCATCACACCCATGTTCAAGCCGCGCCGCGACTCGGGCGATTCGAGGACGACGAGCGCCTGGGAGATCGGCATGATCGGTCCCTCGGCAAATCCCATCAGCAGTCGCGAGGCGAGCAGCACGCCGAACGAGGGGGCGAGCCCGGAGACGACGGAGCACACCGAGAAGATGACGACGGTCGTCAGCAGGATCGCCTTGCGATGCCCGAAGGAATCGGACAACGCGCCGACCACGACGCCCGAGATGGCCCAGGCGAACGACAGCACCGAGGCCAGCATGCCGATCTGAGTGTTGTCGAGATGCAGATCGAGGGCGACGAACGGCGAGAGATTGGTCATCGCGTTGCGATCGAAGAACACGAAGCCGAACATGACGGTGAGAACCGCGATCAGCCGGTTCTCGTAGCGCCAGAAGCCGCCTTGCTGCATGTCCTTTTCCTCGATCGAGACCGAAGAGCCTCGCTGCATCCGGCCGAGTGTAGCAGCGGGCTCCTTGCAAGAGGTGACTCGCTCGCCTGAGCGTGGTATTGAAGCCGGGCGATCGTTGCGATGAGGGGGCACTCGTGGACCCGGAACCACCGATTCCTCGCCGGCAATTTCTCAAGACCACGGGCCTTTTGACCGGCGTTCTGGCCGCCGGCAGCCCGCTCGCGCTCCTCGCCCCGGCCCGTGCCTGGGCGGTGGACCTGGCCGCGCTCACGACTGCCGAGGGCAGAGCGCTCATGATGGTGGCCCGCACGATCGCTCCGCATGACCGGCTCGAGGACGCCGCCTACGCCATCGTCGTGCAGTCGATCGATAAGGATGCGGCGGGTGATGCGGCCACCCTCCAGAGGGTGCGTGCAGGCATTCGCCGGCTCGGCGCGGACTTTGCCTCCGCCCCCGAGTCCGAGCGCGTGCGTCGCCTGAAGGCCATCGAGACCTCGCTGTTCTTTCAAACGATGCGCGCGAAGACACTCGGCACGCTCTACGCGACGCCGCTCGCGTACGCCTGCTTCGGCTATCAGGGCGAGGCGTTCTCGAAGGGCGGATACCTCGACAGGGGATTCAACGATCTGCGCTGGCTGCCCGAAGTGCCCCGGAAGGACAGCGGCCCGGTTCCCGGGACCGGTTGAGGTCATACCATGGCTCGCATCTCGCACGATGACGGCGGCGCAGTGGTCATCATCGGATCGGGCGCCGGTGGTGGAACGCTCGCGCACGAACTCACCCGCCGCGGCATCGCGGTCGTGCTGCTCGAAGCCGGCAAGCGCCAGTCGCTCGCAAGTTTCACGCAGGTGCCGGGGGATGCCTTTGCGCAGCTCACCTGGCTCGACCCGCGGACGCAGTCCGGTAGTTGGACCGTCGTTCAGGACTACCCGACGCTCCCGTCCTGGACGTGCAAGACGGTCGGGGGCACGACGGTGCACTGGACCGGCGCGACGCCGCGCCTCAAGCCTTGGGAGTTGCAGGCCCGCACGACGTACGGCGATGTCCGCGGGGCCTCGCTCATCGACTGGCCGATCCCCTACGACGAGCTGCTGCGCTATTACGAGCGCGCCGAGCGCCGCATGGGCACCACACGGCGCAACGGGGTTCCGGGTCTGCCGGCCTCGAACAACTTCAAAGTGATGTACGACGGCGCCCGGCGAATCGGCTACCGCCGCGTTCACACGGGCTACATGGCCATCAACCCGCGCCCGGCCGACGGGCGCGCGTTGTGCATTCAGCAGGGGTTCTGCGTGCAGGGCTGCAAG
>JASHUC010000293.1 GCA_030040235.1 Gammaproteobacteria bacterium
GCGACGTAGGCGCCGCGGCGCACGATGGCGTGGGGAACGATGCGCGCGCCGCCCGCCCGGAACTGCTCGTCGGAAGCGCCGGCGTATTTGAGCGGAACCTTGTCGTAGAAGCGGGTGTAACCCGCATCGAACACGCGGTTCTCGCGCGTGCGGAAGGCGAGCAGCACGGCCTTCTTGAGCCACTGGCGCACCACCCAGCGTCCTTCGAGCTTTTCCGCGACACGCGCGCGCCCGCTGTCGAGCAGCTCGAGGCATTCCTCGAGCGCGACGGAGGTCTCGTGCGGCACGGTCCTCGGAGTGAGCTCGGCGCGGCGCTCGAAGGCGGCGTCGACGAGCGTTGCGAGTGCCTCGAGGTTGCTCATGCGGAGGATCGCTCACGGGTTCGGAGGAAATCGCGAATGCGTTCGGCGCCCTCGACACATTCCTCGAGGCTCGCGGTGAGGGATAGGCGCACCCTCCCGGCCCCGGGGTTGCCCGCGCCCGTCGCACGCGCGAGATAGCTGCCGGGCAGGGCGAGGACGTTGCAGGCGGCGTAGAGCTCGCGCACGAACTGCTCATCGTTCGCACCCACCTCCGGCCAGAGGTAGAACGCCGCGGCCGGCCGCTCGACCTCCAGCACTGATCCGAGGATCGGGAGCACGCGGTCGAACTTCTCCCGGTACAGGCGCCGGTTGGCGGCGACGTGGGCATCGTCGTTCCAGAGCGCGATGCTCGCCCCCTGAACGAGCGGGGACATGGCCCCGCCCTGGTAGGTGCGGTAAAGCAGAAAGCGCGCGAGAAGCTCGGGGTCCCCGGCGACGAATCCCGAGCGCAGGCCCGGTACGCTCGAGCGCTTGGAGAGGCTGTGAAAGACGATGCAGCGCTCGAAGCGCGCGCTGCCGCTCGCGAGTGCCGCCTCGAGCAGGCTCGGCGGGGGCGAGTCCTCCTCGAGGTAGATCTCCGCATAGCACTCGTCGGCTGCGACGACGAAGTCGTGCTCCGCGGCGAGTGCGAGCGCCTGTTGGAGATACGGGAGCGATAGCACCGCGCCGGTCGGGTTTCCGGGACTGCAGAGGATGAGCACCTGGCAGCGCTCCCAGACCTGCGCCGGTACGCGCGCGAGATCCGGCAAATACCCGGTTGCCGCGGTCGTATCGAGGAAGTAGGGCCTCGCCCCGGCGAGCAGCGTCGCGCCCTCGTAGATCTGATAGAGCGGATTGGGCATCGCGACGAGCGCCTCGGCGCTCGCATCGACCGCCGCCTGGATGAACCCGAAGAGCGCCTCGCGCGTGCCGTTGACGGGCAGCACCATGCGGCGGGCATCGACAGAGTCCGCCGGCAGCTCGAAGCGCCGCTCGAGCCAGCGTGCTGCCGCGGCACGCAGCTCGAGGCCGCCGATCGTCGGGGGGTAATGACCGAGCTCGGTCATGCCCCCGCGCAGCGCATCGCGCAGGAGCCCGGGAGGCTCGTGCTGGGGCTCCCCGATCGAGAGCTTGATGAGCTCGAGATGGCGCGGCGGCTCGATGCCTGCAATGAGGCGCGCGAGCTTCTCGAAGGGATAAGTCGCAAGCCGCTCGAGGCGCGAGTTCATGCGGCTTCGCGCCGGTCGAGGGCCTGCATCAAATGCTCCTTCAGGCGCTCCGCGGCAGCCTCGGTGAGCGGCTTGAGATCGAAGTCGGTGAGGTAGAACACGTCCTCGGCGCGCTCGCCGACCGTCATGATCTTCGCGGCGTGCAGCTCGATGTGCTCCTCCTTGAGCACGTTGCCCACGTCGCAGAGCAGCCCGGGGCGGTCGCCCGCGACGAGCTCGAGCACGGAGCGGTGGTTCGGCTCATCGACGCTCACGGTGATATGGGTCGGAGTGTTGAACATGCGCACCTGGCGCGGCGCACGGCGCGAGACGGCGGGCAGCGGCGCATCGGGACGCTGCAACGAATGCCACAGCGCGTGCTCGATCTCCTCGAGCCGGTCGGGGTCGGTGATCGCGGCGCCATCGTCCTCGAGCACGTGGTACAGGTCGAGGCTGAAGCCATCGAGGCTCGGGGTGATGCGTGCATCGACGATCGTGAGCCCGAGCTGGTCGAGCACTGCGGTGGTGCGGGCGAAGCCGTGGCGCAGCTGCGGGGCGAAGGTCAGCACGGCGGTGGTGCCGCGGACGCTGCGCGCCTCGAGCGCAACGAGCGGCTCGCCGGAGCCCGGCTCCCGCTCGGCGAGCAAGCGTGTGTGCCAGGCGATCTCATCGGGCGTGTGACGCAGGAAATAGGGCGCCGAGAAGCGCCTCCAGGCGCGCTCGACCTCGGCGGGCGGCACGCCGCGCTCGCCCAGGAGCTTGTGCGCGCTCTCCTGCGACTCGCGCACCAGCTCCTCCTGATCGATCGGGCTCTCGAGTCCGCGCCGCAGCGCGCGCTTCACGCGCGCGTAGAACTCGTGAAACAGCGAGGCCTTCCACGAGTTCCAGAGTTTCGGGTTGGTTCCGCGGATGTCCGCGCAGGTGAGCACGTACAGATAATCGAGGTGCGTCTCGTCGCCCACCTTGCGGGCGAAGGCGGTGATCACCTGCGGATCGGAGATGTCCTGTTTCTGCGCAGTGAGGGACAGCTCGAGGTGCTGGCGCACGAGCCACGCGACGAGGCGCGCATCGTAGCGCGACAGGCCGTGCTCGAGGCAGAAGGCCTCGGCGTCTACCGCGCCGAGCTCGGAGTGATCGCCGCCGCGGCCCTTGGCGAGATCGTGAAACAGGGCGGCGAGGTACACGATCTCGGGCTTGGGCAGCTGCTGCATGATGCGCGAGAACTCGGGCAGCTCGTGGTCGTAGCGCGGGATCGCGAGCCGGCGCAGGTTGCTCACGACGAACAGTGTGTGCGCATCGACCGTGTAGGCGTGGAACAGGTCGTACTGCATGCGCCCGACCACCCGCCCGAAGGCGGTGATGTAGCGCCCGAGCACACCGTAGGTGTTCATGCGCCGCAGTTCGTGCGTGACCCCGACCGGTGCGCGGATGATCTCCATGAAGAGCCGGTGATGGCGCGGGTTCTGGCGGAACTCCTCGTCGATGAGCCACAGGCTGCGCGCCACGGCGCGCAGGGTCGAGGCGCGCACACCCGCGATGTCGGGGTTCTGCTGCAGCAGCACGAACAGCTCGAGCAGCGCCGAGGGGGTGCGCGCGAAGGTGTCGTCGCTGCGCGCCTCGAGCGAGCCGTTACGGACCTGGAAGCGCGCATTGAGCGGGCGCGGAGGCTCGTCCTCGCTCAGGATCGCCTCGCGAAAGAGCTGCAGCAAGAGCTCGTTCAGCAGGCTCACATCCATCACGGTGCGGTAGTAACGCTGCATCAGCTGCTCGACCGCGAGGGTGTAGGAGGCATCCTCGTACCCGAAGCTCTGTGCGAGCCGTATCTGATGGTCGAACAGCAGCCGGTCCTCGCGTCGCCCGGTCAGCAGGTGCAGCCCGAAGCGCACCTTCCACAGGAACGCCTGTGCCTGCTTCAGGCGGCGCAGCTCCCCCGGAGTGAGAAAGCCGCGCTGCGCGAGCCCATCGAGCGAGTCGGCGCCGAAGTGACGCTTCGCCACCCAACCGATGGTCTGGATATCGCGCAGCCCGCCGGGGCCGGTCTTGACGTTGGGCTCGAGGTTGTAGGCAGTATCGTTCGCCTTGAGGTGGCGTTCCGATTGCTCGCGAAGCTTCGCTTCGAAGAACTCCCGCACCGGCCAGACGTGTTCGGGAGAGAGCGCGGCGCGCATGGCCGCAAGCAGGGTCGCATCGCCCGCAATGAGGCGCGCCTCGAGCAGCGTCGTCATGACGCTCACGTCGGCCGCGCTTTGCTCGGCGCACTCCTCGACGGTGCGCACGCTGTGTCCCACCTCGAGCCCGATGTCCCACAGGAACGCGACGAAACGCTCGATGCGGGAGCGCGCCGCGGA
>JASHUC010000024.1 GCA_030040235.1 Gammaproteobacteria bacterium
GCCCCCGCGCCGCGCCACGGCGTTCGCACCGGCCTCGGTCGGCAATGTCGCGATCGGGTTCGACATCCTCGGCTTCGCGATCGATGCGCTCGGCGATCGTGTGACGGTCGCGCGCCGTGCCGAGCGTGGGGTCACGATCAGCGCGATTCACGGGGTGCCGGCGAGCCTGCCGCTCGAGCCCGAGAACAACACGGCCGGGCGCGCCCTGCTGGCGCTCGCGCGCGCGCGCGCGCTCGACTTCGGGCTCGAGATGCAGATCGAGAAGGGCATTCCACTCGGCTCGGGGCTCGGAGGCTCGGCGGCTTCGGCCGTCGGCGCCGTGGTCGCGGCGAATGCGCTGCTCGCCTCGCCGTGCTCCAAGCTCGAGCTGCTCAAGTTCGCGATGGAAGGGGAGGCCGTCGCGAGCGGCTCGGTGCACGTGGACAACATCGCCCCCTCGCTCTATGGAGGACTGGTGCTCACCGTCGGGATCGATCACCCGCGGGTGAAGCCGATTCCGGTGCCCGGCGAGGTGCGCGCCGTCATCGTCCATCCGCACATGTTTCTGTCCACACGCGAGGCGCGTGCGATCCTGCGGCGCAGCGTCGACCTCTCGGATTTCGTGTGGCAGACCGCCAACCTCGCTGGCTTCATCTCCGGCTGCTACACCAACGATCTCGACATGATCCGCGCCTCTTTCGAGGACGTGGTGATCGAGCCGCAGCGGCAGGCGCTCATCCCCGGGTTTGCCGCCGTGAGGCAGGCGGCGATGAGCGCCGGGGCGCTCGGGTGCTCGATCTCCGGGGCCGGCCCGGCCATGTTCGCCTGGGCGCTCGAGGCCCGGGCGGATGATGTGCGGGCGGCGATGCGCCTGGAGTTCGCCCGCCACGATGTACGGATCGATGACTGGACCGTGCCGATCGACTCCCCGGGCGCGCGCGTGCTGGCCACCGCATGATGCGCTTCGCCACCACGCGCACTCCGGAGCTCGCGGCCGGATTCGTCGAGGCACTCGAGCAGGGACTCGCACCCGATGGCGGACTGTACGTGCCACGGGAGTGGCCCACGTTCTCACCGGGGGCGCTCGCCGCGGAGGTGGAGGCGGTGCCCGCGAAAACCTCCGCACGCGCGCTCGAGCGGCTCGCCGCCTCGATCCTCGCACCTTTCGCGGCGGGCAGCCGTCTTGCGCCGTCACTCGATGAGATCGCGGCCGAAGCGTTCAGCTTCGATGCGCCGCTCACGCCGCTCGAGGCTGGGGCACCCGGCGCGACGGGCCCGCGCGTGCTCGAGCTGTTTCACGGTCCGACGGGCGCCTTCAAGGACTTCGGCGCCCGGTTTCTGGCGGCGAGCTTCGCGCGGCTGAGGAGAGCGGCGCCTCATCGCACGCTCACGATCCTCGTCGCCACCTCGGGCGATACCGGCGGAGCGGTCGCCGCGGCGTTCCACGAGCGGCCCGGCATCGAGGTGATCGTGCTCTACCCGAAGGGGCTCGTCTCACCCACGCAGGAGCGCCAGCTCACGTGCTGGGGCGCCAACGTGCGCTCGTTCGCCGTCCGCGGCACGTTCGACGATTGTCAGCGTCTCGCCAAGCACGCGCTCCTCGATCCCGCGTTGCGCGAGCGGCGCGAGCTCACCTCCGCGAACAGCATCAATCTCGGGCGCCTCCTGCCTCAGGTCGTGTATTACGCGGCGGCGAGCCTCGCGCTCCGGCAGGACAGTCGCGAGCCCCCTTCGTTCGTCATTCCGAGCGGCAATCTCGGCAACGCTCTCGCGTGTGTGTGGGCGCGCCGCATGGGACTGCCGATCGGCGGTATCGTGCTCGCGCACAACGCCAACCGCACGGTGCCCGAGTTTCTGCGCACCGGGTGCTGGCGTCCGGGGCCGAGCGTCGCTACGCTCGCCTCTGCGATGGACGTCGGCAATCCGAGCAACATGGAGCGGCTGAATGCGCTGTATCCGCAGCTCCCCGCGCTGCGCGGCGCCGTCGAGGCCGATGCGGTGGACGATCCCGACATCCGCGCCACCATCCGTTCCGCCTTCGAGCGCTTCGGCCGCATTCTCTGCCCTCATACGGCGACCGCGCTCGCCGTGTTCGAGAGGCTGCCCGCGGAGCGCCGCACCGGGCGGCCGTGGGTTCTCGTCGCCACCGCGCACCCGGCGAAATTTCCCGAAACGATCGAGCCATTGATCGGACGGGCGGTGCCGGTACCGGATTCGCTCGCGCGCCTCTACGCGCGGCCCGTTCAATACGCCGAGATTGCACCGGAGCTCCCGGCGTTGCGCAGCGCGCTCGCCTAGCCATGGACCTGCTGAGAAACCTTCCACCCCTCACTTGGGCGCTCGTCGCCGGGGCGGCGGCGCTCGGCTGGGGACTCGGATGGCTCTGGCGCTGGTATCGCCAGCGACGCGCGCGCAAGGCGCTCGTCGGAGCGATCACCGCGGTCGCCGTGGATCACCTGGTCGATGTGCTCGTCCCCGACGGCATGGGCGGCTCCTATCACGTCGATTTCGTGCTGCTCACCGCGCGCGGCGTGGTGGTGATCGATCTGCGCGACGTGAGCGGCAATGTGTTCGGCGGCGACCAGATGAACGAGTGGACCGTCATGAACGGCGCGCATCGCTTCACGTTCGTCAATCCGCAGAGCGCGCTCTACGACCGGGTGGCCGCGGTGAAGGCGCTCTCGGGCGAGATGCCGGTCGAGGGCCGGATCGTCTTTACCCCGCGGGCGCGCTTCCCCAAGGGTCTGCCCAAGTGGACGCTCATGCTCGAGTCGCTGCGCAGCGAGTTTCCGCCCACCGAGCAGTCGGTGCTCTCGAGCATTGCCGAGGGCTTCGGGGAGAGCTGGCAGAACGTCAAGAAATCCGTCGCGCCGAGCTCTCTCGCGCAGGCGCGGCCGGTCGCAGCCCCCTGAGCTCGAGGCGCCTCAACCCCCCGCGCACTCCCGGGCATAGTCCGCAAGCACGAGCGCGACGCAGGCGGTGAGCTGCTTCGCGTATGCAAGGTGCAGGAATTCATTCGGTCCGTGTGCGTTCGCCTGCGGGCCGAGCACGCCCGTGACCAGAAATTGCGCTTGCGGAAAGCGCTCCCCGAGCATCGCCATGAACGGTATGGTTCCGCCCGAACCCAGCTGCACCGCCTCGCGCTGGAAGATCTGCCGCGAGGCACGCTGCATGGACTGCGCGAGCCACGGCGCAAAGGGCGGAGCGTTCCAGCCGCTCGTCGAGGGCTCCATCTCCAGGCGAATCTGCGCCCCGTAGGGCGGATCGCTGGTGAGCGCCGCCTGCAGCGCCTGCGCAGCCTTCGCGGCATCGCAGATCGGGGGAAGGCGCAAGGAGAGCTTCAGCGCGATGGCCGGCAACAGCACATTGCCGGCCGTGGGGATCGGCGGCAAACCCTCCGCCCCGGTCACCGCGAGGGTCGCACGCCAGGTGCTCCCGATGAGCAGCTCGACCGGATTGTCCGAGAGCGCCTGCGTGCCCGGCGCGAACGGCACCTTGCGTGCGACCTCTCCCCCGAGCACCTGCGCAGCCGCGCGCATCTGCTCGAGCCGGTCCCTGGGGACCTCAGCGTCGAGCTCGGCGAGCAGCAGTTCGCCCGTCACGGGATTCTCGACTCTCGCGAGCAGCTGCTCGAGGATGCGGAACGGGGTCGCGGCAATGCCGGTCGCGAGCCCGGAGTGCACCCCCTCGGTGAGCACGCGCACTTCGAGCGAGGCGACGAGGTTGCCGCGCAGCGAGGTGGTGCACCAGAGCTGATCGTAATTGCCGCACTCCGCATCCAGGCATACGACGAGCGATGGGGTGCCGATGAGGCCCTCCAGGGCGGCGAGATGCTGAGGCAGATGAATGCTGCCGCTTTCCTCGGATGCCTCGATGAGCAGCAGGCAACGGGGCAAGGGGACACCTTGGGCATTCAAAGCGCAGAGCGCCGCGAGTGCGCTGAAGGCGGCGTATCCATCGTCCGCCGCTCCACGGCCGTAGAGCTTGCCCTCACGGATGACGGGTTCCCACGGCGACAGTCCCGCGAGCCAGCCGGTGAATTCCGGCTGCTTATCGAGATGACCGTAGAGCAGCACGCTGCCCGGGAGCTCACCGGGCACCTCGACCAGCAGTACCGGAGTCAGGCCGGGAATGCGATGCACTTGAACGCGCATGCGTGGGAGGCGCTGAGCACGGCACCAGTCGGCGACGAGCTGCACGGCACGCTCCATGTGACCGTTTGCCTCCCATCGGGCCTCGAACAGGGGTGAGCGGTTTGGAATGCGAACGAACGCCTGCAGGGACTCGAGAATGGACTCGTCCCAGTGCTGCTCGATGTGCCGCCGCAAGCTTGCCGTGTCGGGAGAGGTGTTCACGCACGCTCCTATGTATAAACGTTAATCAATAGTTTACGTTGCCATCCTCGGGTGAATTCTCTGAGCCTTCCAGCCCCGGCCCCTCGACCCTCGGCAGGCCAAACAGCGCGCGTGCCGCGGCAGTGCTCGAGTCGGCGAGCTCGGCCAGCGAGACCCCGCGTGCCCGGGCGACGGCGCCGGCCACGTGCGGCAGAAACATCGGCTCGTTGCGGCGCGAGGCGGGCTTGCGCTCCAGATCCCGGGGCAGCAGGTAGGGGGCATCGGTTTCCACCATGAGGCGGGTCGGCGGGATGCCGCGCACGAGGGGCGCGAGATGTGCGCCCCGTCGCTCGTCGCAGATCCACCCGGTGAGGCCGATCGCGAGCTCGAGCTCGAGATAGGCCTCGAGCTCGGCGCGTGTGCCCGTGAAGCAATGCGCCACGGCTCGCGTGAGCCCGGGCCGATGCTCGCGCACGATGGCGAGGAAATCCTCGTGCGCATCGCGCTGGTGCAGGAAGACAGGCTTTCCGAGCCGGGCGGCAAGCTCCAGCTGCTCGGCGAAGGCGCGGCGCTGCACCTCGCGCGGGGAGTAGTCACGAAAGTAATCGAGGCCGCATTCCCCGACCGCCACCACGATGGGGAGTGCCGCGAGCTCCTCGAGAGCGAGGCGCGCCGCCTCGTCGAGATCGGTCGCATGGTGTGGGTGGATCCCGGCCGTCGCGAAGAGCCGCTCGGGGTAAGCGTGCGAGAGCTCGATCGCCCGGCGTGTGCTCACGAGGCTCGAGCCCGTCACGATCATCTGCGCGACGCCTGCGTGGCGGGCGCGGGCGATTACCGCCGCACGGTCACGGTCGAAGGCATCATGAGTGAGGTTGACTCCGATATCGATGAGCTGCACGGGAACCTCTCGCGAGCGTGCATTGTGTCATGGGACGGTTGAGGGTTTGCTGGCAGAATGCCGGCCGTGCTTGCGAAGCGCTCAATCGGTTGGTCGGCGGCGGCGCTGCTTGCAACGGGGACATTGCTCGCGCGGGCTGCCGATGTCCCGGATACCGAATGGCTCGACATCGAGAGCCGGATCCAGTACGGCTACTACACCGAGGATGTCCGCGCGCTCGAGCAGGTTGTCGAGTCTCTCGAGGCGGATACGAGCGGGGCGGCGCTTCGGCCGTACTACCTCGCCCTCGCAGACTATCGCCTGGCGCTGCTCCAGCA
>JASHUC010000025.1 GCA_030040235.1 Gammaproteobacteria bacterium
CTCGCGGTGGATGACGATGCCCCGGCCAGTCGAGAGAAACGCGAAGATCGGGTCGTACGGTATGGGGAAGCAACAGCGCGCGTACGAGACGAGCAGCCCCTCGGTGCCGGCGACGGCGAGCGGCGCCGGTGAGCCCGCCGTCATACCGCCTTCGTGGGCCTCGGCCGGCAGCGCTGCCCCGGGCTCCACAGGCTCGGCGGGCAGCAGCCGCCGCGCGACAAGCGGGGCAAGGCGCTCGCCGAGACCGATGCGCTCGTAGAGCTCATCGACGTCCTTCATGCCGAGCTCGGCGACGGCGTTCTGAACGGTCTCGGGGCTCACCTCTTCGATCGAGAGCTGGAATTCCGCGAGCGATTGGTTGAGCAGACGCTGGCCGAGCGCGATCGCCTCGGTACGGCGCAGGCTCTTCAGGTAGTGCCGGATGGCGCTGCGCGCCTTGGCGGTCACGACGAAGTTGACCCACGAGGGGTTGGGCATCGCGCCCTTCGCGGTGATGATCTCGACCGTCTGACCATTGCGCAGCACGGTGCGCAGCGGCGTGAGCCGCCGATCGACCTTGGCCGCCACGCAGCGATTACCGATGTCGGTATGCACCGCGTACGCAAAGTCCACCACCGTCGAGCCGCTCGGCAGGCGCAGGATCTCGCCCTTGGGCGTGAAGACGTAGACCTTGTCCGGAAAGAGGTCGACCTTGACGCTCTCGAGGAACTCCTCGGAGCTGCCCCCGTCCTGCAGCTCGACGAGGTGCCGCAGCCACTCGCGCGCGCGCTCCTGCTGGGCGGAGCCCACCTCCTCGCCCGCCTTGTAGCGCCAGTGCGCCGCGATGCCCGATTCGGCGACGCGATGCATGTCGTCGGTGCGGATCTGCACCTCGATCGGCACACCGTTCGGGCCGAACAGAGTCGTGTGCAACGACTGGTAGCCGTTCACGCGGGGTATGGCGATGTAGTCCTTGAAGCGCCCCGGCATCGGCTTGAAGACGCTGTGCACGCTCCCGAGGGCGCGGTAGCAGGTGTCGGCGGAGTCCACGACGATGCGCAGCCCGTACACGTCCACGATCTCGTTGAGCGTGGAGCGCTTGCGGAGCATCTTCTTGTAGATGCTGTAGAGGTGCTTCTCGCGCGCCGCGACGCGCGCAGCGATGCCGCTCTTGAGGAGCGCCGCGGTGATCTGCGGCTCGATCTTCTTCAGGAACTCCTTCTGGTTACCGCGCGCGCGCTTCAACGCACGCTCGAGCACGCGGTAGCGCTGGGGATAGAGCGCGGCGAACCCGAGGTCCTCGAGCTCGAGCTTGAGATTGTACAGGCCGAGGCGTTCGGCGATCGGCGCATAGATCTCGAGCGTCTCGCGGGCGATCGCCCGGCGCCGGGCGAGCGACATCGCATCGATGGTGCGCATGTTGTGAGTGCGGTCGGCGAGCTTGACGAGCACCACGCGCAGATCGCGGACCATCGCGAGCAGCATCTTGCGGAAGCTCTCGGCTTGGGCCTCCTCGCGGCTCTTGAACTTGATCTGGTCGAGCTTGGTGACCCCGTCCACGAGCTCCGCGACATCCGCGCCGAAGCGCGCCGCGAGCTGGTCCTTCGGCGTCGGTGTGTCCTCGATCACATCGTGCAGGATCGCGGCGATGATCGTGTCCGGATCGAGGTGCAGATCCGCGAGGATGGAGGCGGCGGCCACGGGGTGCGCGATGAAGGGCTCGCCCGAGAGGCGCTTCTGGCCCTTGTGGGCGGAGGCGCCGAACTCGGCGGCCTCGCGAATGCGCTCGACCTGCTCGGGCGGCAGATACGCCCCGACCGTTCCGAGCAGCTCCTTCAGACCCGGCGTGCGTCTTCCGCCGGGAAGCAGTCCCAGGAGCGAAGACGCATAGTCCATGAGTCAGGGCGTCGCGGCAGAATGCCCGATCGCGAGCTCGATACTAGTCTCCGAGACCGAACTGTGGCGCGCGGAAGGTGGACTGATGCTCGACGTCGGCCAAGGCGGGCTGCTCGGGAGCGGCGGGCTCGGGCTCGCGCAGCATCTCGGCGGTAATGTTGCCCTCGGCGATCTCGCGCAGGGCGACCACGGTGGGTTTGTCGTTCTCCCACGGGATGGTCGGCTCGGCTCCGTTCGCGAGCCGGCGCGCGCGCTGTGCCGCGAGCAGCACGAGCTGGAAGAGGTTATCGACGTTGTGCAGGCAGTCTTCGACGGTGATACGTGCCATGGCGGTGAAGCTCGCAAATCCGGCGTGGGTGGCCGCCGCAACGAGCAGCCGAGAACGCGAATTATAGCGGAAAGGCCGCGACCCGGGCCAGCGCGGTCCTGCAGGTTTATAGTGTCGCCGTGGGTTTGGGAACGCTCTCGAGAGGATGCTGGACCTACGGGCTCCGGTCGCTCGTATTTGCGTTGGTCCTCGCCGTCCGGGCGCTCGCGGCGCCGGGCGCATCCGCTCCCACGAATCCGGAGCTCGGCACCGAGATCGAAGCCCTCTTCGCGGCTGACTTGAAGAGCGGCGCCACCGAAAGCCGCCGCGCCCGTGTCCGCCAGATCTATGCCGAGCGCGGTGTGCCGACCGGCGAGATGGTGGGCGAGCCGGCGGCCGGCGAATACCTCGTGATGCTCTCCGGTGAGCCCGTCGCCTTTCTCGCGCGGGTGTTGCCCCGACTCAAACAGGCCTCCGACGCCGGGAAGATCTCCGCGACGAGCTACCTCTATCTGCGCGCCGAGGCGCGTCACCAGGAGCTTCGCGAGAGGTTGACCGGACCGCCTGCCAATTCGGTGTTGCAACGACAGATCGAGCGGCTCGTGAAGGCCGACCAGGCCGTGCGCCCAGCCGGCAAGCGTTGGGACCTCGAC
>JASHUC010000294.1 GCA_030040235.1 Gammaproteobacteria bacterium
CTCCGTCGCCGGCGGCAGTCGACCGGTTGCGGTGTCGATCGCGATGACCTCGTGACCGAGACCGCGCAGCGCCGGAATGATCTGCGCCGCGCTCGCGATGGAAACGTCACGCTCCTCGCTGCTGCCGCCGAACAGTACCGCGATCTTCATGGCCGTAGTCTGACAGAACGCTCCGCGCGCGCGTGTGAAGCGCTTCAGACTTGGGAGAGCTCTCGCACGAGCCGCGGTCCCCGATAGACGAGCCCGGTGTACAGCTCGATCAGATCGGCGCCGGCCGCGAACATCTCCCGCGCGGCGTCCGCCGAGTCGATGCCGCCGACGCCGATGATCGCGACCCGGGCACCGAGCTCCGCGCGCAGCCTGCGCACGGCGGCGGCGGCGAGCGGCCGCAACGGCGCACCGCTCAGGCCCCCGGCTTGCTCGGCCGCCGGCAACCCCGCGAGGCCGGGGCGCCGGATCGTCGTGTTGGTCGCAATGACCCCATCGATGTGCAGTGCGCCGATCACGGCAGCAGCCGAGGAGAGTTCCTCGCCGCCGAGATCCGGAGACAATTTGACGAGCAGCGGGACACGGCGCCCGTGCTCGGCCGCAAGGCGCGAGCGAGCCCCGAGCAGTCCCTCGAGCAAGGCTCGCAGCTGCGCTCCCCGTTGCAGCTCGCGCAGCCCCGCGGTGTTGGGAGAGGAGACGTTCACGGCGACATAGTCCGCATACGGATAGACCGCCCGCAAACAGGTGGCGTAGTCCGCCTCGGCACGCTCGAGCGGCGTCGCCGCGTTCTTGCCGATATTCACGCCGCAGATGCCGCCAAACCGCCGCGTGCGCAGCCGCGCGACGAGGGCCGCGACGCCCTCGTTCGGGAAGCCCATGCGGTTGATGACCGCCTGCGCCTCCGGGACCCTGACGATGCGCGGCCGCGGGTTTCCCGGCTGTGGTTCCGGCGTGACGGTTCCGAGCTCGATGAAGCCGAAGCCGAGGGCTCCGAGCGCATCGATGCACCTGCCGTTCTTGTCGAAGCCGGCGGCGACACCCACCCGGTTGGGAAAGGTGAGTCCCATCAGCTCGAGCGGCCGCGAAACCGGCGCGGGGAGCGACCATTGGAGCACCCCGAGCTGCTGCGCGATGCCGAGGAGCCGTAGCGTCAAGGCGTGCGCCTGCTCGGCATCGAGCCTCAGCAGCAGCGGCTGCAGAGCGCGGTACATCAAGCGCGCAGTTTCAACTCGCCGGACTCGTACACGATGCCGAGGGCCTCGATCACGACGCGCCGCGGGCCTTTCTCGACCGCGCCCGCGATCCAGGCGTCGACCCCGGCCGCACGTGCTGCGCGCACGGCCGCCTGAGCCTCACCCGGGGCCACGAAGAGCGCGAAACCCGCGCCCATATTGAGACTGCCGTACGCCTCCCGGGCATCGAGAGGCAGCTCGCGCTGCAGGAATTCGAGCACCGGCGGAACCGGCGGCAGTTGCGTGATGCGGTAAGTGAAGGCCCCGGGATGACGCATGATCTTGCGCCACCCGTGGCCGGTGACATGAACGCTGTAGTGCGGCCTGACGCCCGCTTGCAACACGGCCGCCATCACCGGGGCATAGAGCACGGTCGGATCGAGCAGCGCCTCACCGAAGGGGCGCCCATCGCCGAGGAGCGCGGCATACCCTCCCTGCACGTGCCCCGCCAGCGCTCGCGCAAGGCTCACGCCGTTGGCATGGATACCGCTCGCCGCGAGCAGCACGATCGCATCATCCGCGCGAAGCTCCTCCCCGAGCGTCAGCATGCTGCGCGAGGGAACGATGCCGACGCAGGAGGCGGCAAGATCGACGCGGCCCGGCTCGATCACGCCGTTGAGCGCCGGTGTTTCCCCGCCTCCCCAGGCGACCTTGCAGGTATCGCAGGCGGCCTGCCAGCCGCGCACCAGATCCTCCATGCGCTCGGTATCGGAGAACCAATCGCTGCTGCCGGCGGCCCAGTAAGCCTGGACGGAGAGCGGAGTTGCGCCCACCGTGACCAGATCGTTCACGGCCATCGCGAGGGTGTCCTGCGCGAGCGAGTCGTAGTGGCTGCGCCCGGAAAGCGCGCGCACCGCATCCGCAACCAGCGACTTGGTGCCCAGGCATTCGGTGACGGAGGCGAGCAGCACCCCGCCCGCATCGACCACGTAGGCCGACTCCCCCCGCGAGTGCTCGATCTCCGAGAAGCCGCGCGCGAGCAGATGGCGCGAGGTCGCGCGGGCCGCCTGCTGCGCGCGAACCTTGAGCGCGTCGATCCGGTGGTAGTCGACCCCGGCGCTCGAGTAGTCGATGGAAGCTTTGGACAAGCCGGTCACCTCGTGCCGCCCGGCTGTCCATCGTAGCAGGAGCGGGTATGCCGCACACGACGGGCGACGAGCACGGCGATGATGGCCTGCTCGCGAGACACCTCGCGGATGCGGCGCTTGGCGACGGCAAGATGCTTGCCCGAAGTAAGGACGTCGTCGAACAGCACGACGAGCGCGCGCAGCGGCCGCTTGAGCTCGCCCGGATCGAGCTCCGTCAGCTCGAGCAGCTCACCGAAGCCCATGCGGCAGCCGCGGCTGCAATGATCCGCGACAGTGCTCGCTCTTTGGCGCAGCAGCGGGCGAATGTCCGCATCGAGACCCGCGAAGGCCAGCCGCAGCGTACGGAGCAGCCGATCGCAATGGTCGGGCTCGCCCCGAATCTTCGACGGCGGGATCGGCACGAACGTCAGCGCTGTCTCGATCGCGGTGCGGGCGAACTGACTGCGCAGCGCCCGCGCGACTCGCGCGGCGGCGCGCTCCTTGAAGCGCTGCACCGCGAGTGGGTTGGGGCTCGCGGCGATCGCGCTCGGCGCACGTTTGAAGTCGATGATCAGGTCGTTGGTCGCCCCGGCATTCCAGCCACTGCCTGCCAGGAACTCCCCGAAGTACAGGCAATGATCATTCGGTCCCAGGAATCGATGATCCCGGCGGGCCGCCTCGTCAATCCAGGTGAGTCGCTCGGGAAACAAGGCGGCGTTCGAGCTCTGCGGGCCGGCGTGCACGGATCGGGGCGGCGAAAACCGAGTGTAGGGCGGCCGAGAGGCGCGCGGCGGCTCTGCCTTGAATTTCCACGCATACGCGCCGCTTGGGGCGAGACCTATCCTTCGGTGTTATCGCGGCTCTACCATAGCGCTCGGCTGCGGAGACCTGCGGCGGAGAAATGAC
>JASHUC010000295.1 GCA_030040235.1 Gammaproteobacteria bacterium
CTCGAGCAGCCGGATGTGCACCACGTGCGTGTCGCCGAAGAGGTTGTGGAGGTCGCCGAGCGTCTCCTGGTAAGCGCCGACCAGAAACGCGGCGAGGTAGTACTCCTCGGCCGGCTTGAGCTCGTGCAACTCGAGCGTGCGCTTCACGTCGCGCGGGCTCACGAACCGATCGATGTTGCCGTCGGAGTCGCAGGTGATGTCGGCGAGCACCCCGGTGCGCGTCGGTCGCTCGTCGAGGCGGTGGACCGGCATGATGGGGAAGATCTGATCGATCGCCCAGCTGTCCGGGAGCGATTGAAACACCGAGACGTTGCAGAAGTAAGTATCCGAGAGAATCGACTCGAGATTCTCGAGCTCCTCGGGAATGTGCTCGAGCCGGCGGCAGCAGTCGCGGATCTTGGCGCAGGTCGCCCAGTAGAGTCGCTCCGCGAGCCCGCGCACCTCGAGCGACAGCAGACCGAGGTTGAACATCTGCAGCGCCTGCTCGCGTGCCGTGAGCGCATCGTGGTAGCACTCGACGAGGCGCCGCTCGTTCACCGCCCGGTAGGCATCGAACAGATCCTCGATCGGCTGGGGGAGCTCGTCCACGCCCGCGTAGTCCTCCGCGGCGCGTCCGGTCACCCGGAACTTGTCGAGCGCCGAGGAGCCGAGCACGTTGAAGATCAGCACGCTCGAGTAGGCGGCGATCGAGCGCCCCGACTCGCTCACGATCATCGGGTGGGGAATGTCGCGCGCGTTGCAGACGCTCGCGATGCGATAGACCACATCGCTCGCATACTCGTTGAGCGTGTAATTCATCGAGGAGGAGAAATTGGTGCCGGTCCCGTCGTAGTCCACCCCCAGTCCGCCGCCCACGTCGATGTACTGGAGCCCCGCGCCCATCAGCTTGAGCTCCGCGTAGACGTGTGCGAGCTCGTTGACGGCTTCCTTCACGCGGCGGATGTCCTGGAGCTGGCTGCCGGGGTGGCAGTGAACGAGCTGCAGGCAGTCGAGCATGTCGCGCGCTTTCAGCACGTTGAACAGCTCGAGGATCTCGGTGATGAAGAGCCCGAACTTGGACTTCTCGCCCGAGGACTCGCGCCAGCGCCCCGAGCCTTCGCTGAAGAGCTTCACCCGCACCCCGATCTTGGGCCGCACCCCATAGATGTCCGCGTGCTTGAGGATGAGGTCGAGCTCGTCGTAGTTCTCCACGACCGGAATGATGGTGCGTCCGAGCTTGGTCGCGAGGGTCACGGCCTCGACGTAGCTCGAGTCCTTGAAGCCGTTGCACACGATGAGCCGGTCGGGCGCATCCTCCGTCATGGCCATCACCGCGAGCAGCTCGGGCTTGGAGCCGACCTCGAGTCCGAAGCCGAACTCCTTACCGTAGCGGTACACCTCCTCGACGACGAGCCGCTGCTGGTTCACCTTGATCGGGAATACCGCAGCGTAGCGGTTGCGGTAGTCGTTCTCGGCCATCGCCTGGGCGAATGCGGCGTGCAGCGAGCGCAGCCGGTGAGCGAGGATGTCGGAGAAGCGCACGACGACCGGAGTGGTGAGATCGCGAGCCTTGAGCCCCTCGACCACCTCGTAGAGGTCGATCTCCTTGCCGGGCTGGGTGTCGGGACGAACGACGACGTGTCCGGCCGTGTTCACGGAGAAGTAGCCCTTGCCCCAGGCGCTCAGCTGGTACAGCTCGAGCGAGTCCTCGATGTTCCACGGCTGAGCCGGATTGAACTTGCGCTTTGCGCCGTCCACGGCGCTCGGATCTGCGGCCAAGGGGCGATGATCTCCAAAAAACAGCGTGTCGGGTTATAGCAAAAAACGCATCACGATGTTGCGACGGGCCGCGCCGGATCGCGGATCCATTCGCTCCACGAGCCCGCGTAGAGGCGAGCGCCGCTCAGGCCCCCGAGCTCCATCGCGAGCAGGTTGTGGCACGCCGTGACCCCGGAGCCGCACATCGAGACGACCGAGCGCGGGTCCGCGCCCGAGAGCGTGCCGCGCCAGCGCCTCGCGAGCTCCGCGCGCGCGAGGAAGCGCCCCGCGGCGTCGAGATTGTCCGCAAAAGGATGATTGCGGGCGCCCGGGATGTGCCCGGCTACCGCATCGAGCGTCTCGTGGTGTCCCGCGAACCGGTCCGCCGAGCGTGCATCGACCAGCACGATGTCCCCGCGCTCGAGTGCGCGGGCGACCTGCTCGGCAGTTGCCAGCGAGGAGAGCTGCGGGTGACCCACGAAGGCGCGGGCCGCGCGTACCGCAGGCTCGCTCGTCAGGGGAAGACCCGCGGCGCGCCACGCCGCGAGCCCGCCGTCGAGCACGGCCGCCCGCGTGTGTCCGAGAAAGCGGGCCAGCCACCACAAGCGCGCCGCGAAGGCGCCGTTTGCCTGGTCGTAGGCGACGATCTGGGTGTCGTGAGCGATGCCCCAGCGGCCGAAGGTCGCCGCCAGATGCTCAGGCCTCGGGAGCGGATGGCGCCCGCTCTCCGGAGTGAGCGGGCCCGAGAGGTCGCGATCGAGGTGGGCGAATACCGCCCCGGGAATGTGGCCGGCGGCGAATCCTTCCGCGCCCCAGTCGGGACGCGCGAGGTCGTGCCGGCAATCGACGATCGCGACGGAGCGGTCCGCTCGGGCGAGCGCGGCGAGTGCCTGAGGCTCGATCAGCGTCGTGTAAGTCGGCGTCGAGTTCGCGTTCAAGCGTGATGGAGAACTACAATCCATGGGCGAGCGTCCGAACGAACGAAGTATATGGCGATCGACGTCTACTGGGGCAGCGGCAGCGTCTATTCCTGGCGAGTGCTGCTCGCGCTCGAGTACAAGCGCCTGCCGTACGTGAGCCATCTGCTGCAGTTCTCCAAGCAGGAGCACAAGTCGCCGCAGATTCTCGGGCTCAACTTCCGCGGCCGCGTCCCGATCCTGAAGGACGGCGACTACGTGGTGTTCGAGTCGCTCGCCGTGCTCTACTACCTCGACCTGAAGTATCCCGAGCCGCGGATCTTCGGCCGCACGCCGGAGGAGGCCGGCGTCATCATGCGGGTGATCTGCGAGTACCAGTCCTACACGGAGGAGCATCTGATGAAGCTGGTGCACGCGTTCTTTTTCTCCCCGCAGCCTGCGCTGCGGCAGGACGAGCTCGCGAGCTCCATGCACGTGGTCGCGAGCGAGGCCCGCTCGATCGAAGCGCGGCTCGCCCGCTCGGACTGGGTGGTCGGCGAGAGCTTCTCCGCAGCCGACATCGTGATCTTCCCGGCTCTCATGGCACTGCTGCGCGCGCTCGAGAAGCCCGCCGCGCGCGAGCTCTCGACCCGTTTTCTGCCCCTCGCAGCCAACTATCCGGCGCTCGAGCGCTGGAGCAAGCGCGTCGAGGCGCTCCCGGGGTACGCTCGCACCTTTCCGCCTCATTGGCGCTGAGACGGCTACTCGATCATGACGAACGGAACCATTCACGTCGAATTCCCCGGCCGCATCGTGCTCGTCGGCTTCGGCAGCATCGGTCAGGGTGTCCTGCCGCTCATCCTGCGTCACATCGGCATCGCTCCCGAGCGCCTGACGATCGTCACGGCCGACGATCTCGGCCGCCCGGAGGCCGAGGAGTGCGGCATCCGCTTCATCAAGGAGCCGCTCACGCGCGAGAACTTCCGCCGCATTCTCACGCCGCTCGTCGGTCGAGGCGACTTCCTGCTCAACGTCTCGGTCGAGGTCTCGAGCATCGCACTCATCAAGTTCTGCTGGGAAAAGGGCGCGATGTACCTCGACACCTGCATCGAACCGTGGCCGGGCGGCTATACCGACCCCACGGTCCCGGCGGGGCGTCGCACGAACTATGCCTTGCGGGAGGAGGCGCTCGCGCTGCGTCCCGGCAGCTCGCGTGCGCCCACCGCCGTGCTCACCCACGGGGCCAATCCGGGCCTGGTATCGCATTTCGTCAAGCAGGCCTTGCTCAACCTCGCCGCGGACCTGGGCGTCGATGCGGGCAATCCGAGCTCACGCGCCGGCTGGGGCGACCTCGCACGCCGGGTCGGGGTGCGGACCATCCACATCGCAGAGCGTGACACCCAGGTGGGGGCGAGGCCGAAGGAGATGGGCGAGTTCGTCAACACCTGGTCGATCGACGGCTTCGTGAGTGAGGGCTCCCAGCCGTGCGAGCTCGGCTGGGGCACCCACGAGCGCAACTTCCCGCGCGACGGCAAGCGGCACGACTTCGGCTGCCAGTGCGCCATCTACCTCATGCAGCCGGGTGCTGCGACGCGGGTGCGCACCTGGACGCCTCGTGCGGGGCACTTTCACGGCTTCTGCATCACGCACGGCGAATCGATCTCCATCGCCGACTATCTGACGGTGCGCGATGGGGCTCAGGTCGTGTATCGCCCGACGGTGCACTATGCCTACCATCCGTGCGATGCGGCGGTTCTCTCGCTGCACGAGTTCGCGGGGCGGCACTTCCTGCTGCAGGATCGCAAGTGCATCCTCATGGAGGAGATCGTGAGCGGCATCGACGAGCTCGGCGTGCTGCTCGCCGGCCACAAGCGCAACGCCTACTGGTACGGCTCGCAGCTCTCGATCGCCGAGGCACGCTCCCTCGTGCCTCACAACAACGCGACCAGCCTGCAGGTCACGGCGGCCTGTCTCTCGGGAATGATCTGGGCGATGGAGAATCCGAACTGCGGAATCGTCGAGCCGGACGAGATCGATTTCCGGCGCAACCTCGAGATCTGCACGCCGTACCTGGGACCGATCGTCGGGCAGTACACGGACTGGACGCCGCTTCAGGACCGCGAGCAGCTGTTCCCGGAAGACCTCGACAAGAACGATCCGTGGCAGTTCAAAAACGTACGCGTGGTGTGGTAGGCGCGACGCATGCGTCCCGCTAAGGCGCGTACTCGATTGCAATTACGGTGAAGGTGCGAGTGCCGCCGGGCAGCTCGATGGTCACGTCCTCATCGAGCGATTTGCGCAGCAGCGCGCGCCCCAGGGGAGAGTCCATGCTGATGTAGGCGGGCGCCGCCTCGATCTCGTCGGGCCCGACGATGCGATACCGCACGAGCTCGCCGTCGTCGCGCTCGAGCGACACCCACGCGCCGAAGTACACACGCCGGGTATCGGCCGGCGGTCGATCGACCACGATCATTCCTTCCAGACGCTTTCTGAGGTAGCGCACGCGCCGATCGATCTCGCGCAGCCGGCGCTTGCCGTAGATGTACTCGGCGTTCTCGGAGCGATCGCCCTGAGCGGCCGCCTCGGCGACCGCCTGCGTCACCCTCGGCCGCTCGTTGCGCCAGAGCTCGTCGAGCTCGGCACGCAGCCGCCGCACTCCCTCCGGGGTGATGTACTGCGAGCCGGGGCGCTCCGGCGCTCGAAACCGTCCCATGCGTTTGCAGCCGATCTTATGTCGAAGCAGGCTTAACAAAAGCAGGTTGATCTGTGGAGCATTTCACGGCCTCCGGCGGCCCTGCCGACTACGCTTGCTTTCATGGCCGCCAAGTACTACACGCACTTCGTGACCGCAAGCGCCCGGGCGCGGCAGGTGTACGACGACAGCGAGTGGAGTGGAGTCGTCGAGCTCAGGCACCCGCTCGAGTATGGCACTCGCGAGCTGCGGTCGCTGCTGGCGAGGAGCTTCGACGTGTCGAGCGAGGATATCCGTATCCTGCACTGGGCACGCTTGCACTGAGGCGATCTCCCGCGCGGGAGAACCATCCCCTAGCGGACTTCCTTCCCTTCATCGAAAGTCCGCATTCTCGCCCCGGACCCAACGGTCCGGGGTTTTTTTTGGTGCGGCTGAACGAACGATCGGCGGATGGCATAATCCGCCGCCATGGCACTCACCCGCTCCCCCATGCGCATCGCATGCGCCGCATTGCTTGCCATCGGGCTCACCGCTTGTTCGCTCTTCGGTGCGCCGTGGACCGCGCATCGCAAGCCCGCTCCACCCCCCCCGCCGCCGCCACCACCGGCCGCCGCGCTGCCGGTCGCGACGCAGAAGTTCGAGATCGACGCCCAAGGCGATGACGTGCTCGGCCTGGTGCAGATCACGAAGACCACCAAGGAAGACACGCTCACCGATATTGCACGGCGTTTCAACGTGGGCTACGAGGAGATCTCGCGCGCCAATCCAGGCGTCGATGTCTGGCTCCCCGGTGCAGGTCGCGAAGTGGTCGTGCCGACACAATTCGTGCTGCCCGATGCCCCCCACGAGGGCATCGTCGTCAATATCGCCGCGATGCGGCTCTACTACTTTCCCCCGCGCAAGGAGGACGAGCGGCAGATCGTCTACACCTACCCGATCGGCATCGGCCGAGTCGGCTGGCGAACTCCCGGCGGGGTCACCAAGGTCGTGCGCAAGGCGAAGGATCCGGTCTGGAGGCCGCCGCACGACATCATCAAGGAGCATCGCGAGGACGGTGACAATCTACCGGCCGTCGTGGGGCCCGGCCCCGACAATCCGCTCGGCAATCGTGCGCTCTATCTGGGGTGGCCCGAATACCTGATCCACGGCACGAACAAGCCGGTCGGCGTCGGCATGCGCGTGAGTCACGGGTGCATGCACCTGTATCCCGAGGACATCCTGCAACTCTACGACATGGTGCCGATCGGTACGCGGGTGCGCGTGGTGAATCAGCCGTTCGTGTTCGGCTGGCACCAGGGGCAGCTTTACATGCAGGCTTTCGGCTCGCTCGAGGACGACCGGCGCCACTGGCAGGACGCCGAGCAGCGGCTGCTCACGAAGGCACTCGGTGCCGACGTGCAGGCCGAGCTCAAGCGGCGCGGCGAGGCGGTGGACTGGAATCTCGTCAAGCAGCTTGCCGACAACCCGCGCGGCGTGCCGGTCGCCGTCACCGAGGCGAACGCGAGCATCGAGCAGGTGCTCGCGAATGCTCCGCGGGTGCAGAACCGGATTCCCGACGGGGCAACCTGGGACGGCAAGACCGATCTTCCGATGGACGAGAAGACCTATCAGCAGATCCTCACCGAGATCCAGGGAACGCAGACCGCCGAATCGCCGCAGCATGCGAGCGGCGAGCACAAGACCGGCACCTGAACGGACCCGAGCCCGGCACGCGCTTTCTGCTAGAGTCGCCCCCGCAGCTGGAACAACGATCACCGGGCCGAGGGGAACCCAGGGGAGAGGTTGCGTTGGCCGAGCACGGCAGCGCCGGCATGCCGATTGCCGCGGAGCCGCCTGGCGTGCGCACCATCGTGCGCGCGCCGACGGGCATCACCGCATTCGTGGGTCGCACGCTCAAGGGTCCGCTCGATAGACCCGTCCGCGTCGCGAGCTTCGGCGACTTCCAGCGCACTTTCGGAGGGCTGTGGCAGCCCTCGACGCTTTCGTACGCGATCGAGCAGTACTTCGAAAGCGGGGGGCAGCAGGCGATCGTGGTGCGCGTCGCGAACGGCGCGAAGCCGCCCACATTGTCACTGCCTGCCGCAGGCTCCGCGCTCAATCTGGCCGGCCTGAACCCGGGGTCGCGGGAATACCTGCGGGCCTCGGTCGATTACGACGGCGTCGCGGTCACGGACGTGGACCGCTTCAATCTCGTGGTGCAGCGGGTGCGCATGCCCGGATCGGAACAGATCGAGGATCAGGAGATCTTCCGCGAGATCTCGATCGAGCACGTGCGTGATCTGCTCCCCGAATCGCGCATCGTGCGGATCGACGGTCCGGTTCCGCCTGGGCGGCCCGATCCCAC
>JASHUC010000026.1 GCA_030040235.1 Gammaproteobacteria bacterium
ACAATGCATCGATCGAATGCTCTGCGCGGCGGACCGTGCTTCCCTTTACCATCGCCCATTCCTCGATTTGAATACCGTCGGACTCTACAAATGACGGCAGTGACGCGGCACGCGTGGGTCGCACCCCCGAGGGCGCACATCGATGAGCCGCAGTTGCGCGATGGTAGCATTTCCGTGCCCGCCCGCTGTCGAGGCGGACGCTCGGCGGCATCGTGAGGATCGTCCGAGCGACTCGGGTCCTGCCCGGGAGTGGGCGCGAGACCTATGATCGGGGGTGAACGCGCAGCCGGTACCCGATTCCGGAGTGAGTCGTCAGGAATCGCGGCCGATGCGGATCGCGCTCAAGCTTTCTTCTCAGGTTCTTGATGCAGACACGCAGACTCTGAGTGTCCCCGTCGTGACCCGGGCCCCAGATCTCCTCGACGAGCCGCGCGTGGGGGACGACGGCGCCTAGCTGACGCGCAAGGCATTCGAGCAGACGATACTCGAGCCGAGTGAGGTGGACATCACCGCGACGATCGCGCGCCGAGTGACGTGCGAAATCGAGGCGCACGTCACCAACCGTCAGAACGCGGCTGGTCGATTCTGCAGCTCGACAGCTTCGTCTCAAGACTGCTCGTATCCGCGCGCGCAGTTCCTGGGCATTGAAGGGCCTGCTCAGATAGTCATCCGCACCCGCATCGAGGGCCGTGATCTTCGCATCCTCGACCCCGGATCCCGAAAAGGCGATGATCGGACACGGCGTCGATGAGCGCAGGCGCCGAATGAGCGTCAATGGGTCGAGATCGGGTAGATCGAGTTCGACAAGGACCAGGTCGAGCGCGTGGCCGCGCGCCTCCAGAATCGCGAGCGCCGAAGTCGCAGCCTCGACACAGCCGAAGTGCCACGACTCACTGAGCTCTCGCAGATGGGCCCGTACATCGGAATGGGCAGCGACGATGAGGACCTCGGCCATCGAGGTTGAGGGCGAGTAAGTTCGTGCTGGCGCGTGCGGGTGTGTCCGGGTCATCGACAGGGTCACGGACGAGCTGCTACCCGTCACGACGGCGCCCCAAAGCGCTCCCGCAAAGCGAGATTGAGCTCGAGCACGTTGACCATGGGCTCACCGAAGAGCCCGTCGCCGGGGCTGATGGTATGCGCCTTCACGAGGGACTCGATCTGCGCGCGTACGACTCCCGGATCGCGCTTCAAGTCCTGTGCCCATTTCGTTGCGACGCGGTCGAGCTGGTACTCGGCGTTCTCCAGAGTGATGTCGGGGTCGAGGCCGGAGCCAGATGTGGTGAGATAGTCGCCCGGGATCGGGCGCAGGCTCGCAGAGGGGTGATCCCCGAGCCACATGTCGAAGAACATCGACTGGATGTCCGAGCCCTGGCTCACCGGCTCGATGTCGGTCACAGGCTTACCGGCAGTTCCCGTGTGCGTCACCGCCGAGGGGAACGTTCCGGGATGGTCCTTGGAGAAGTGCTCGAAGAACACGACCGCGAGGTCTGGAGCCTTCGGTTGAGGCGTCCCCGGATTGTCCTTTACGAACTGCGCGACGATATCAGGATGGGCTTTGGTCCACGCATCGACGTAGGCCCCGTGCGTCGGATCCGCAGTCACCCAGCCCTGGGCGAGGGAGTTGTGCGCATCGGCCCACTGCGCGACGATCCCGGGCTGCCCGTGGAATCGGTCGGCCCGAAACCAGGCTTCGACATCGGGTGCCACCTGTTGGCCGTTCTTCGGACCGGCGCCGTAGACTGCGATGGGCCCGATCTGCCGCGCAACCCGATCACGCAACGCGTAGTTCGATACGGCGAGCGCGGATGAGGTCGAAGCGGTACCGTCATAGGAGGCTGCCGACGGGCGCGGCTGGAAGTACTCGTCCTTGGTAAAGGGCTGTGCGATGAGGAGCGAGCCCACGGGCTTGCCGTCCGGCCCGTTGACGATGCTGCCGTTCGCCTGGAACGGCCAGAAAGTTTGTCCGACGCACCAGAGGAATGCAGGATAAATCCCGCAAACCAGGACGACGCTGAAAAGCAGCAGCCAGAGGCTTTTCGAGAAGGCGCGCAACATGATGCAGTGTCTCCTTGCGACCGCCTCAGGCGACGAGGCGCAGCGAGGTGAGGAGCAGGTCGATCAACTTGATCCCGATGAATGGCACGATCACGCCGCCCACACCCCAGACGAGCAAGTTGCGCCGCAGGAGCGCGTCGGCGCCGAGCGGCCGGTAACGAACTCCCCTGAGAGCGACGGGGATCAGGAGCGGGATGATCACCGCATTGAAGATCACCGCGGAGAGGATCGCGGAGGTCGGCGAGTGCAGATGCATCACGTCCATCGGCTTGAGCCACGGCAGCGTCGCCGCGAAGAGCGCAGGCACGATCGCGAAGTACTTGGCCACGTCGTTGGCAATCGAGAAGGTCGTGAGCGCGCCGCGCGTCATGAGCAGTTGCTTGCCGATCGCGATCACCTCGATGAGCTTCGTCGGATCGCTATCCAGGTCGACCATGTTCCCCGCTTCCTTGGCCGCCTGCGTGCCGGAGTTCATCGCCAGCCCGACATCGGCCTGGGCGAGGGCGGGGGCATCGTTCGTGCCATCGCCCATCATCGCGACGAGCTTTCCTTCGGCCTGTTCTTTCCGCAGCAGCGCCAGCTTTCTTTCCGGCGTCGCCTCCGCGAGGAAGTCATCGACGCCGACGCGCCCGGCAATGGTCTGCGCGGTGAGCTTGTTGTCGCCCGTGATCATCACGGTGTGCAGTCCCATTCTGCGCAGCTCCGCGATGCGCGCGGCGATATTCGGCTTGAGAGTGTCCCGAAGGACCACCACCCCGAGCGCGCGGCTGTCCTCGGCGACGAGGAGCGGCGTTGCGCCCTCGGCGGCCGCCTTCGCAACCAGGAGCTCGACGCCGGCGGGCGATGAGCCACGCTCACGGAGCCATGCGAGCACGGCGTCGGGGGCTCCTTTTCGGATGCGGTGGCCGTCGGGAGTATCGATGCCGCTCATGCGAGTCTGGGCGGTGAATTCGATGACTTCCGAGTGCTCGGGCGCGGCGATCGCATCTGGATGTACGCCAACGTCACGCACGGCGCTCAGAATGCTCTGTCCCTCCGGAGTACGGTCCGCGAGCGATGCGCGTGCTGCCACCGTCGCGAGCTCCTGCAGATCGACTCCGCGGAGCGGCAGAAACTCCGACGCCCGGCGGGCGCCGAGCGTGATCGTGCCCGTCTTGTCGAGGAGCACCGTGTCGATATCGCCCGCCGTCTCCACCGCCTGTCCGCTCTTGGCGATGATGTTGGCACGCAGCGCGCGGTCCATGCCCGCGATGCCGATGGCGGCGAGCAGCGCGCCGATCGTGGTCGGAATGAGGCACACGATGAGTGCGATCAGCGTCGGCACATCGGTGCCGAGGCTCGCGAGCCGCCCGGTGACGCCGACATAGGAGGCCATGTATTCCTCGGCGTTGTAGGCCATCGGCCAGAGGGGCACCACCACGATCAGGAAGATCAGGGTGAATGCGGTGAGGACGAGGGTGAGGGCGATCTCGTTGGGTGTGCGCTGTCGCACAGCACCCTCGACGAGCGCGATCATCCGGTCGAGAAAGGACTCTCCGTGCCCGGCGACCACACGCACGATGATGCGATCGGAGATCACGCGCGTGCCGCCCGTGACACCCGAGCGGTCGCCGCCGGCCTCGCGAATGACCGGGGCCGATTCGCCGGTGATCGCCGATTCATCGACGGCAGCGACGCCCTCGATCACTTCGCCGTCGGCGGGTACGCTCTCGCCGGCTGCGATGATCACCCGATCGCCGGGCACGAGCGAGACGGAGGTGACCTTCTCGGTCGTTCCGTTCGCAAGCAGGCGAAGGGCAGGGGTCGAGATGCGCGTGCGGCGCAGGGCCGCGGCTTGCGCCCGGCCGCGCTCTTCGGCGAATGCGGTTGCAAAATTGGCGAACAGAACGGTGAGCCACAGCCAAACGTCGAGTCCCACGAAATAACCGAGAGGGAACGGGGAGGGGGAGTGGCCGACGAGGTCGCGCACGATGAAGCAGAGCGTGAGTGCAGCACCCACCTCCACCACGAACATGACCGGGTTGCGCCACTGAATGTCCGGCCGCAGCATCACGAAGGACTGCCTGAGGGCCGCGAGACCGAGGTCGGCCGAGAACAGGCGTCGGCGTACGGTAGCCGCGTTGTTGTTAGGTGTGGGATCGAGTGCGATTTCCATGACCTTGCTCCGAGAGTGCGACGGCCTCGCGAGTGCTTTGGCGCTCAGCCTCCGAATGGAATCGGTCCGAGGTGCTCGGCCAGCGGTCCGAGCGCGGCGACCGGAAGGAACAGCAGCGCGCCGATGATGACGATCGTGCCGAGCAGCAGGAACCCGAAGGTCACCGTGTCATCGCGCATCGTGCCGAGGGAGGCGGGCGCCACCTTCTTTCTCCCGAGGTAATAGGCCATCGCAAGCGGCGCGAGGATCGGCAGATATCGCGAGAAGAGCATCACGAGTCCCGTCGCAATGTCGAGCGGTACGGCCTCGGGCGCCGGGCTCGAATTGTTGTTGAGCCCGTAGGTCACCCCGAGACCGTCAAAGGCGGATCCGTTGTTGGCGGAGGACGAGGAGAACTGATAGACGATCTGCGAGAAGCCGTGCGGTCCCGGATTGCTTTCGGCCTTGACGCCCCAGTCCGTGGCGGCGAAGAGCCCGCTCGGCCCGAGGATGAGCAGCGGATGAACGAGCAGCGCGATCACCGCGAGTTTCATCTCGCGCGCGCCGACCTTGCGTCCCAGATACTCGGGACTGCGGCCGACCATCTGGCCTGCCAGAAAGACCCCGATGATGAGGAACAGCATCAGGTTGATCATTCCGACACCCTTGCCGCCGAACACGCAGTTGAGCCACATGCCGATGAACGGCGAGATGCTTGCGATCGGATTGAGGCTGTCGTGCTCGGCATTGACTGCCCCACAGGTCACGTCGGTCGTGATGGCGGCGAACACCGCTCCGGCGGAGGTACCGAAGCGCAGCTCCTTGCCCTCGAGGTTGCCGAGATGTTGATCGACCGGCAGGGCCGGGGTGGCGGGCACCTCGATCGCGCGCGCACCGCTCGGGGTATTCAAGGCGTAGTGCCGCGCGGTAGGGGTACCCGTGAAGGCGGGGTTCGGGCGCAGCGTATCCCAGCGGATCGTCCAGCCGATGAGCGCCACCATCATGGTGAGCATGACGCCGTAGATGACGACCGCATGCCGCACTCGTCGCAGCATCCTTCCGTACATCAGTACCAGAGTGAAGGGAAAGATCATCATGTCGAAGGTCGTGACGAAGTTTGACACCGCCGTGGGATTCTCGAGCGGATGGGCCGAGTTCATGCCGTAGAATCCGCCGCCGTTGGTGCCGAGCATCTTGATCGGAATGACCGCTGCGACAGGCCCGACGATGATGTTCTGCGGCTTCGCCTGGCCGTGGTCGTCCACGCCCATCGAGCCGGCCTCGAGCGTCGTGACCGTCTTCTCGCTCGCGTAGGTCATCGGCATGCCCTCGTGAATGAAGAGCATGCCCGAGAGGATCGCAGCAGGCAGATAGATGTAGGCGCATACCCGCCACATGTCGACGAAGAAGTTCCCGACCGTATCCTGACCGCGGAACGCCCGGATGATCGCGGAGAGCGCGCAGAATCCGACCGAAGCCGACAGGAACATGTTCGGTAGGATGAAGAAGATCTGGCTGAAGTTGGCGAGGTGCTGGTCGCCGGAGTAGTGCTGCAGATTCGTGTTCGTCATGAACGAGATGACGGTATTGAATATCGTCGATGGCGCGAGGATGCCGCGCCCGAGCGGGTTGAGCGGCGCGATCGGCTGCAGACAGAGTACGATGAACCCGAATATGAAGAGCACGGCGTTGAAGACGACGAGCGCGATCGCGTACTGCTTCCAGTTCTGGGGACCACTGTCGAGACGCGACTCGAACCACGCCAGAAAGCGGGGCGCCTTGAAGCGGCCCTCCATGATGAAGGCGAAGTACCGGCTGAGCGGGATGGACAGCAGGATTGCGGCGACGAGCAGCAGGACGGGCAACGACCACATGGCGTTCGACCTCTTTGGGCGTCCGGACTATTCCCCGGTAGGGATGCGCGTCGCCTAGAACCACTCCGGCCTGACGAGCGCGAATCCCAGGTACACGAACATCAGCACGGTGATGAGCACAGTTATGATGATCACGGAGCTCTCCAGAACTCAGATGCGATCGCACCCTTCAGTGAACGCAAGACACGCGGCCATGCTCACAATCCCGAGAATGAAGAGCGCCGGCAGCCAGATGAGAAGATTCATGACAATGCTCCCGTAGAGACCCGTCATCGTAGCGGCGGTGTGGTGAGCGGAAGGTGAGGAATCGATGGGGCACGCCTGATCAATCACGTACCCCTGTTTGTGAGCAGCGTGTTAGCAGAAGGGTTCGGTGGCGTCCGAGACACGGGAGCAAATCCTCACGTGCAGATGTCTACCGAACGACGGGCGACGGCCGCATCTTCACGCCGGTTGAACCGGAGGTTCCTACCGAGCGTGCCTATGAACGACAAGTCTGCTTGCTTCGTCATCCCTACCTATCGACTGCGTGAAGTCGGCGAAACCGTCGCTCACTACGACGACCATTTCTGGCGCAACGGACACAGCGTGCCGATCGTCGTTTTCGACGACTCGAGTGCGGTCAACCACGCCAAGTACTACTCGCTCCTCGAGGAGGCCGTGCACGTGATCAAAGGATCGCTCGAGCTCTGGCCGACCCTCATCGAGATCTGCTATTTCCAGAAGGGCCGCAAGGGCCTCCCGCAGACGCTCGTCGGCAATCGACGGCACGCCGTGCGACCGCGCGAGACCACGCCTGCGAGGCGGGAGCCACGGGAAGCGTGAGCGGTGGCGCAGCCGGCCGGGGGCGAAGTCATCGAGCGAGCGCGAGCAGAGGCGCTACCATCCGGGCATGCCCGAAACACCCGAGCCGGAACAGATCACGATCATGCGGCGCCTCGTCGAGCTCTCCCTCGGCCGGTCGCAGATGTCCGCCGAGCGCACCTACATGAACGCGGAGCGCACGCTCGCGGTCTGGATCCGCACTTCCCTGGCATTGATGATCTTCGGCATCGCCATCGACCGATTCAGTTTGCTGCTGCGGCAGATGCCCTTGCGGCAGGGGCATGAGCACCTGAGCCCCAATGACTTATCGAGCTGGGGTGGAGGAGCGCTCATCGCGCGAGGCGTCGTGATGGCCGTGACGGCCGGACTGCGTTTTTTCGCCTTCTCGGTCACCTACCGTCGTGTACACCAGTTTCCTCCACATCACGGCCCGTACCTCGGGCCGATGTTCGCGGTGCTGGTCGCGATATTCGGCATCGCCCTGCTCGTCATTCTGCGCGTCTTCACGTCATAACACCGTGCCGGGTTGCCTGCGGGGCGTACTACATGTACTATGCGTACACATAGTACATAGTAAGCTCTCGTGCAACTCACGATCGACGAGCGATTACCCGAGCCGGTCTTCTCGCAGATCGTCACGCAGATCCGTGACGCCGTGCGGGGTGGTCTGCTCAAGCCCGGCGCCGCACTGCCTGCCATCCGCCAGCTCGCGATCGATCTGCGGATCAATCCGAACACCGTCGCCAAGGCGTATCGACTCCTCGAGCGCGATGCCGTGATCGAGACGGGCCGCCGGGGCTCGTTCGTGCATCGCGACGGCAAGAAGCATTCGAAAATCGATCTCGCCTCGGAGGCCGCATCAGCGCTTGCGCAGACCGTCGAGTCCCTGCGCACGAAGGGCCTCACGGATTCGGAGATCCGCAACGCATTCACCAGCGTCATGAAGGAATAGCCATGGCCAGTAACCTCCAGAGCTTGCTGGTTGCGATCGTGTTCGCATCGCAGATCATCGTGCTCTCGTTCTACGTGCCTCTGAGGTGGCGCCGGTACTACGCGCTGATGTTCGAGCGGTACCCACCGCAGCAGTATCCGCGGCTCTACCCGGTCCCCCAAGCGGAAATCGAGCGGAATCAGGCCGTATTCGGATCGGTGCAGCTCGCCGTGGGCGTCGCCGCGGTTATCAGCTGCATTGGGGCTTTGATCTACGCGACGAGTCCGCGGCTGATCGCGACACTCATGATGGTGTGTGGCCTGGTGCAAACGATGCTGATGATGTCGGTCGCGATGCGCCTGGAGGCCAGGATCGGGATGGCATTTCGCGGCGTGCCACCACCGAGTGTCCGATCGGCGGAGCTGCGACGGTGGCGGGTCACCGATTTCGTGTCTCCGCTGTGGATCGGGTTGGGTCTTGGGCTGCAGGTGATGGGTTTGGCGTGTGCAGCCTTCGTGTGGCTGCACTGGCCCCAGACGCTGGCGCTTCGCCCCGCCACGATTGCCGGTGCTGGGCTGCTCGCCGTCATGACCTACGCCTTGGTAAGGCCGGACCGATTGACGCGTGTCGATCCGTACATGTCCCCTGCGGATACCTTCGCTGCCCGGCAAGCCCGCTACCGCGGCGTGTTTCGCGCGGGGGCTGTCCTGGGCGTCTACCAGACGTTCATCCTTCTGTACAACACCCGGTTCATCCGCTTCGACGGCGTCTACCTGTTCATGATTTTCAGCGTCCTGCTTCAGCTCTGGGGGCTGCTGATCGTGATGAGGTTGACCCGGAACTTCAGCAAGAGAGACTTCAGCGTCTATCGGGCTGAAGGCGGCGCACAGGTGGCCCCGTGAGAGTGCGTGGCGCGCTGGGCTGCGCGCGCTTACGCGCCTGGCGGCGGCACCGGCTTCTTTTCGAGGAAGCCTCCCGTAGGAAGAGCGGCGACGTGAAAGTAATTGCTCTCGGCGAGCGCCTGGTAGAGGGGCGGGGTGAAGAAGGCCGAGATGCGCGAAGCGACGAGCGCCGTCGCCATCATCGGGATCACCATGCCCGTGCCGTTGGTCATCTCCATCACGATGACGAACGATGTGATGGGTGACTGCGTTACCGCGGCGAGGTATCCGGTCATGCAGAGCGCGATCACCGCTGCCATCGGTGCCCAGGCGAACACCGCGTGCACCCACTGGGCAAGTCCCGCGCCGATCGACAGTGACGGTGAGAACAGCCCGCCGGGGATGCCGGCCATGTAGGTCACCACCATGGCACCCCATTTGGCGATCGCATAGCCTTGCGAGAGCGGCGCGGTGCCGGTGAGCAGATGCCGCGCCTGGTCGTAGCCGCTGCCCCAGGTCTCACCGTGCGTGCCGACACCGAGCGCGGCCACCGCGATCCCGATGCCCAGGGCATACAGCAGGGGCCAGCGAGCACGCAGCGCAATCAGCCAGTCGGGCATCCAGCGTCGCCACCGCAGCAGCGCGAGGTTGAAGGCCGCGCCAAAAAGCCCGCAGAGTGCGGCCGAGAGCACGACCGGCAGGGCGAAGGCTCCGCCGAGGTTCTCCGGCACGTTGAGCTGGCCGAAGTAAAGGTAGTTCCCCGCGAGTGCGAGCGAGGTCAGGCCGGAGAACACGACGGCCGTGATCATGATGCCGTTGGTGCGGCTCTCGAAATCCCGCGCCAGCTCCTCGATCGCGAAGATGATGCCGGCGAGCGGCGTATTGAACGCCGCCGACAGGCCTGCCGCCGCACCGGCCAGCAGGAGCCGACGGTCGAGTTGCGGGTTGCGGTGCGGGTAGAAGCGGCGGATCTCCGCCATGATCGCCGCACCAATGTGAACCGTGGGGCCCTCCCGGCCGATCGTCAGGCCGCCGAGCAGGCCGAGCAGAGAAACGCCGATCTTCCCGATGATCACGCGCGGGCCGAACAAGCGGCGCAGCAGCGTATCTGCCTCCTCCGGGCGCGGCGCATGCAGTGCGGCGATCACCTGCGGAATGCCGCTGCCCTCGCTGCCGGTGAACCAGCGCCGGGTGAGAAACAGCGCGAGGACCGTGAGCGCCGGGGTGATCACGAATGCGAGCCACGCGCGGCCCGCAATGAGGCGCAGGAAGGCGTTGGACGCGTACGTGCTCCAGTCGGCGTACAAGACCGAGACCAGGCCCGCGAGAAGCGCCGCGCCCCAGGGCAGGCCTACCTGCAGAAAGAGCCGTCTGGATCGAGCGCCGAGGAGCCGGTGTCTTGCTTCTATCGCGCTCTACCTTGGCGTGCGGGAGCGGCACACCTGAAGTTCTTTTCCTCGTCGGTGCTCCCGCGGCCGCCATACACGGCCACCTGCGGATACGCGCACAACGGCCGGGTGCGGGGCGAGGCTCCCGCCGGATTGCTCACCACGATCCTCTTCGGGGCATGGCCACTCGCGACCCACTCGTCGAGGGTCGAGATGGGGTCGAAGACCGAAGGCCCGTTGCCACCCCCACAGTGTGCCATGCCGGGAATCATGAAGAGGCGCACATTGCGAGCCTCCTTCGGGTTGAGATGTCGGCGGAGCTCGACGTAGAAGTTTACGGTGCTCATGGGTGGAATGAGGCCGTCGGCCCAGCCGTGCGAGAGCAGAAGCTTGCGTCCTCCGGCGAGGAAGGCGTTGAGACCGGTGGGCGGGACGTCGAGCTGCGCGCTGCCGACCTGCATGCCACGGACAACATCGTGGTCATAGTCGAAGGTTCTGAAATCCCAGTTCGGATCCTTGAACACGAGGTCGCCGAAGTACGTCACCGCAGCGCCAAAGGGCTTTGGCCCCATCGTCTGGATGGGCAGCTGGCCCTCACTGCCGGGCTCGAACCCCGGAAAGATGGAACGGCCGGTACGCGGGTTGCGCGGTCCCTGGTAGATCGCTTGCAAGGCCGCAACCTGGGGACCCGTGAGGCAGTCGGGGCCGTCCTCGGACTTGCACTCGAGGACGGCGGGATCGAAGTGACAGGTCTCCGGAGAAGAGACGATGCCGTCCTCGAGGCCATCGCGGGCATCGCAGGCCTCGAGCACGGCGCGGTGAATCATCGCAAACTTTGCCGGCGGAATGTGGCTCGCCGCATCCTTGAGCGTGGCCTCGCCGGTCCACAGCGAGCTCACCATCAGTGCGACCATGGGATTGGCGGGCGCCATTGCGGAGATGCCATCATAGTCGGCCGGATAGCGATACGCCTCCATCAGCCCCTGCCGGCCACCGGTCGAGCAGCTCACGAAGAGCGATCGATGCGCATCCGAGCCATAGAACGCCGCGATCAATGCCTTCGCGGTGGCCGTCGTTTCGTGCACGGCGCGGTAGCCGAAGTCCACCAGTTTCTCGGGGTGACGCTCCGCGAATCCGGCGTCGAGGGCGTTGCCCT
>JASHUC010000296.1 GCA_030040235.1 Gammaproteobacteria bacterium
GAGCGCCTCGTGGAGCCGCCCCGCAGAATCGCTTTCCCATTCCTCGGCCTCGACGCTCTCGGCAGGATCCGAGGCCGGCGCCGGAAGGTACGCCGCAGGACTGAACACCGAGTCGTTCTCGTCGGCATCCGGAGCCGGATCGAAGGCGACGTCGCGCGCTGCGAGACGCTGCTCCATCTCGGTGACCTCCGCGGGAGTGACCCCGAGGTCGCGCGCCACTGCGCGGGTTTCCTCCCCGGAAAGCCAGGTGAGGTTCTTCTTCAGGCGCCGCAGGTTGAAGAAGAGCTTGCGCTGCGCCTTGGTGGTCGCCACTTTCACGAGCCGCCAGTTGCGCAGCACGTACTCGTGGATCTCTGCCCGGATCCAATGCACCGCGAACGACACGAGCCGCACGTTCAGGCTCGGGTCGAAGCGCTTCACCGCCTTCATGAGGCCGACGTTGCCTTCCTGGATGAGATCGCCCAGCGGCAGTCCGTACCCGGCGTAGCCGCGGGCAATGTGCACGACGAAACGCAGATGCGCGAGCACCAGCTGCCGCGCCGCCTCGAGATCGTTCTCCTCGCGGAAGCGGACGGCGAGCTCGCGTTCCTCCTCGCGCGTGAGCACGGGGATGTGGCTCACCCGCTCGAGGTAAGCGTCGAGACTTCCGACGGGCCCGGTGAGGGCGAAATCGGCGGGACGGGCAATCAAAGCGGTTGCGGCAGTCATCGGATCGTAGGGGCCTCCCGGTGGGACGGAGGATTCTAGCACTCGGGAGGTTAGAGTGCTAAGCGGTCGGATAGTTTCCGGCGGCGGCATTAATAAACGCTTATTCTACAGTTGGTTATACCGGATCTGCTGCGCTGCAGAACCTATGGCTGGAACGGCTGTGGGGGCCTCGAGTTCCGCCGGGCCGGCGAAACTGTATCCCCGGCCCAAAGGCTGGCCCAGAGCCCGACCCCAAGGGCGGCGGTCAGGCTCGAGGCTCGATGCGATGCAGGTGCCGGGTCGCCGAGATCCAGGCTCCGAGCCACCCGAGGGCCGCCCCGGCTCCGAGCAGCCAGAGCACCTCGCGGGGGGCGGGACCTGTGGGCACGTAGGAGCTGCCGTACAGCTCGGCGAGGGTCGCCACGGGATGCGCGAGGGCGAGCACTGCGAGCACGATGATGCACCAGGCGAGCAGCGCTCCGGCGAGACCGTAGAGCACGCCGGTATAGAGGAAGGGGCGGCGCACGAAGGCGTTCGATCCGCCGACGAGCTTGACCACCTCGATCTCGGCGCGCCGGTTCTGGATCTCGAGGCGCACGGTGTTGCCGACCATGGCGAGCACACCGACGCCGAGCAGCACCGCCGCAATGAGCAGCACGCGCCGCAGCAGATCCAGCATGGCATTGAGCCGCTGCACCCACTGGGAGTCGACCTGGACCGTATCGACCTCCGGCCAAGTCCCGAAGTAATGCTCGAGTCGGCCGAGCGCGGCGGAGGACATCGCATCCGGGGCCGGACGCACGTGCAGTACGTTCGGCAGGGGGTTCTGCTCGAGAGCCCCGAGCGCCGCCCCGAATCCCGAATACTGGCGAAACTCCTTGAGCGCGTCGTCGGCCGAGATCACCGTGACCTCTCCCACGCCGGGGTGCTCGCGGGCCTTGCTCGCGAGCTCGCGCACGCGCTCGAGCGCAACGTCCTGCTTGAAGTACACCGACACGTCGATCGCATCGACCGCACCGTGCGTCGCGGCGGTGGCGCGCGTGACCACGAGCTCGAGAGTGAGCGGCAGGGCGAGCGCGAGGGCGATGACGAGCACCGTGAGGAGCGTCGCGAAGGGACTGCGTGCGAGCCGGCCCAGCGACCCGAGCAGCGCTTGGGCGTGGCGCGCTCCGTAGCCCCCCAGGCCCACGATCAGCGGCTCGCGACCATGCTCGGCAGCGCCTCTTCCTCGGCATTTGCGAGGATACGTCCCGCCTCGAGCGCGATGGTGCGCTGGCCGAGCTCGCGGACGGAGTGCACATCATGTGTGGCGACCACGACCGTGACGCCGACGCTCTGGAAACGCCGGAGCAGCCCCATCACCTCGAGCGCGAGGTCCCGATCGAGATTGCCGGTCGGCTCGTCGCAGATGAGGATCGAGGGCTTGCTCACCACCGCCCGTGCGATGCCGACGCGCTGCTGCTCGCCCACTGAAAGCTCGAGCGGCAAGCGCCGCTCGTGCCCGTAGAGCGCGACCTGGTCGAGCGCGGCACGCACGCGTTTGTCCGTCTCCTTGAGCGAGCAACCGGCGACGACGAGCGGCAGGGCGACGTTGTCGAAGACCGGCCGGTCGAGGAGCAGCCGGTGGTCCTGGAACACCACGCCGATCGAGCGCCGGTAGGCGGGGATATGCCGCGAGGCCAGCGCGCCGAGGTTCTTGCCGCCGACCAGCACCGCCCCGCGCGTGGGGCGTTCGATGAGGGCGATGAGCTTGAGCACCGTGCTCTTGCCCGCGCCGGAGCGCCCCGTGAGGAACACCATCTCGCCCGAGCCGATGCGAAAGCTCACGCCGGCGAGTGCTTCGCGTCCGTTGGGGTAGCGCTTGGTGACGTGCTCGAAGACGATCACGGCCGCGCATCCGTCGCGAGCGCGGTGCCCTGAGGCTCGCCAGCCGAGGTGCCCACCCCTTCGACGAGCGCTGCGGCGAAGGCCTGCGCATCGAACTCGCCGAAATCCTCCGCCTGCTCGCCGATGCCGATGAAGCGGATCGGCAGTCCGAGCCTCTTGGCGATCGCGATGACGATGCCTCCCTTGGCGGTGCCGTCGAGCTTGGTCACGACGAGACCCGTCACGCCGACGGCCTCATGAAACTGCAGCGCCTGCGTGAGGGCGTTCTGACCCTGGTTTGCATCGAGCACGAGCAGCACCTCGTGGGGAGCGGTCGGATCGACGCGCTGGATCACGCGCTTCACCTTCTTCAGCTCCTCCATCAGGTGCGACTGGCTGTGCAGCCGCCCGGCGGTATCGGCAAGCAGGACGTCGATCCCGCGCGCGCGGGCCGACTGAACCGCATCGAACACGACCGCACCGGGATCGGCTCCCGCCTGCTGTGCGGCGAAGGCAGCCTGGGTGCGGTCGGCCCAGATCGAGAGCTGCTCGATCGCCGCCGCGCGGAAGGTATCCCCGGCCGCGAGCATCACGCTTGCGCCTTCTTTGCTCAAGCGCTGTGCGAGCTTGCCGATGGTCGTCGTCTTACCCGAGCCATTGACCCCGACCACGAGAATGACGGACGGCTTGCGTTCGGGGTCGATCTCGAGCGCTCGCGCGCAGGGTGCCAGGATCTCGGCGATCGCCTCGCGCAGTGCCCCGATCAGGGCCGGCACGTCCCCGAGCTCCTGGCGGGCGACGCGCTTGCCGAGCCCCGCGAGAATCTCCCCGGTCGCCTCGACGCCCACGTCCGCCGTGAGCAGCCGCGTCTCGAGCTCCTCGAGGATCTCCGCGTCGATCTTGCGCCCGCGAAAGAGATTCGCGAGGTCGAAGGTGAGCCAGGCGTTACCGCGCTGAACCCGTGCACGCAGGCGCTCGAGAAAGCTCGCCCGTTCTTCGGGCTCGCGTCCTTGAGCCTCCTTCGCGGTATCCTTGAGCTTGCGTAAGAACAACATCAGTGGTGCGCTCGATGGTGCGCATTGTAGCCTCTGATCACCGCCGCGGCTCGCAGTCGCGGGTGCTGCGCATCATCGGGGGAAGCTGGCGCGGGCGGCGCTTGCGCTTTCCGGCATCTGCCGCGATTCGTCCGACGCCCGACCGTGTGCGCGAAACGCTCTTCAACTGGATCGGCGCCCGTGTGCCCGGCGCTCGCGCGCTCGATCTGTTCGCCGGAAGCGGAGCGCTCGGGCTCGAGGCGCTCTCGCGCGGCGCGGCGCATGTCCAGTTCATCGAGCGGGACGCGGCCGCTGCGCGCGAGCTCGGCCGTTTACTCGCCGAGTGGGGGGCATCGGGCGCTGCCATGCACCGCGGGGATGCGCTCAGGTTTCTGGCCGGCGCACCTCAGCGCTTCGACCTTGTTTTCCTCGACCCGCCGTTTGGCACGGACCTCATCAAGGAGGCGGCGGCGCGGCTCGAGAGCCGTGGTTGGCTCACCCCGCACGCGCTCATCTACCTCGAGTCGCCCGCGCGGGCGAGCCTACCCGCGCTGCCCGATCGCTGGGCACTGCTCAAGGCCAAGCGCGCGGGGGAGGTCGGGTATCATCTGTTCGAGCGGACCCACAATGCGGGCGAGGGTCAATGAACCGCAACGCAGTCTATCCCGGCACTTTCGATCCGATCACCAACGGCCACACGGACCTGGTGCGTCGCGCGGCGAGCCTCTTTGATAAGGTCGTGGTGGCCATCGCGGCGAATGCGGGCAAGACGCCGCTGCTGCCCCTCGAGCAGCGGATCGACCTCGCGCGCAAGGTGCTCACCGATCTGCCGAATGTCGAGGTGGTGGGCTACGCCGAGCTCACCATCGAGTTCGCGCGCAAGCACAAGATGTCGGTGATCATTCGCGGGTTGCGCGCGGTGTCCGATTTCGAGTTCGAGTTCCAGCTCGCGAACATGAACCGTCACCTCGCGCGCGAGATCGAGACGGTGTTCCTCACCCCGCAGGAGCAGTTCACGTTCATCTCCTCCTCGCTCGTGCGCGAGATCGCCATCCTCGGCGGCGACGTGCACGAGTTCGTGCATCCGATCGTCGAGAAGGAGCTGAAGAAGCTGCGGCGCGCCAAGTGAGCGCGCCCGGCGGCGCGCGCAGCCCGAGACGCGCTCATCTCGCGCTAGTGGTGTGGATGGTCGTATAGCTCGATGAACTCGCCGGCGTCCGGGTCGCGGACGATGACCTCGCGCGTGCCGCCGCCGCGCATGGTGACGATGCCATCGGAAACCACGATCGCACCGGCGGCCCGCGCGCGTGCCAGAAAGGCATCGAGATCCCGCACCTCGAAGCCCACGTAGCCCACGCCGATGTCGGTGATGCGGCGCGGCTCGACGGGCTTCTTGCGATTCTGAAATTCCACCAGCTCGACGTTCATCCGCGCACTCTTGGGCTTGAGCCCCAGGCCAGCCATGGCAGGGGTGGGCGACTCGGCGTCAAAGAAGAACGACTCGTTGTAGAAGCGCAGGATGTTGCCGTGCCCGCCGACGGCGGAATCGTAGAAGTCACCCTTCAGCCAGCGGTGATCCGCCGGCACCAGCTGCCCGCCGAGGAGCTCGCCGTAGAAGGCTCGCGCCTTGTCGGAATCCAGAACGACCACCCCGACGTGATTGACGCCCGGCAGGAAGCCCGCCCGCGCCGGGCGGCCGGCCTGCGCCGGCACCCCGGGACGCGCGTCGATCAATTCGATGTCGATGCCGTCGGGATCGGTGATGTAGGCAATCATGCCCTTGGTCTGGCCGGGAGGAGCGATGAGCTCACCTCCCCAGGATCGTGCGTGCAGCATGCCGCGCGAGCGGAGCTCGCCCCAGAGCTTCTGCGCATCGGGGACCACCAGGCCGAAGTGGGTCACACCCGGGTCCCAGGCGGTATGGTGCGCGAGATTCCGGCGATGGAGACCCTTGAGCTCCCGCAGGTAAAGGACGAACCGCTCATCCGAGTTCCGGTTGATGACGTACATCTTGGCCATGCGTGTCTCGACACCGCGGGCGTCGTGAATGGCGTAGAGGTGATCGACCACGGCGTCCTTCCGCCACACAGGCTTGGCGGCGGGATCCACGATGAACCCCAGCGCCTCGTAGAAGGCGACCGAGCGGTCGAGGTTCGAGACCATGCGGCCGGCGAAGGTGATGCCCACCACCGGGTTTTGTTCGGCCGTCTGAGCGCGCGCGGGTGTTGCCGGCGCGGTAAGTCCCGCAAGAAATCCGGCGCACGCAACGGCCGCCGCCGACAGCATCGGGAATCGGACCATGGGGTTGCCCTCCTCGGTACGCCTCGATCTTACAGCGATGCGCCGGCGAGATGTTTCATGATCGGCTTCACGCGCATCGCTGGGGAATCCGGATACCGGTCACGCCGGTGCGTATCCGCTGCGGCGAACATGCGCTCATGGGCGTGCGCGGTATCTTGTTTGGTGTGCTCGTCGCCGCGGGCCTGTGGCAAGGCTGGTCCGACTGGCAGTTGCGTGCCGTCCACCCGGACGACGGCGTACTCGCACCAACCGATCCGGTGCAAACCGATCTGCAGGCGGCGGACACGATCGTCGCGGGACGCTGGACGCTGACCCCGCGCGCAACCTACGACATCACGGCACGCATCCTCAGCCGCGAGGACTATCACATCGATACGCTCGCGAGCCTCATCCCGGAGGATCTCGCGCTCGGCTGGGGCGTCATGTCCGACAACCGGGTGCTGCGCGACTTCGAGATCAGCCAGTCCAATCGATTCTATTACTGGCAGCCCATCGCACCGCTCCCCGTCCCGCGCCAGGTGGTGATCGAGCACAGCGCCAACACGCACGTCATTCCGGCGGACGAGACCGTGCGCCACGAGCTCTCGCGGCTGCGCGTGGGGCAGGTCGTGCATCTCACCGGCGTGCTCGTCGATGGGGTGCGCGACGATGGCTGGCGGTTCCACACGTCCCTCACCCGCAGCGACACCGGACCGGGAGCTTGCGAGGTCATGCTCGTCGATACGGTGGAGGTTCTCTGATCGCCGCCGGCGCCGGCTAGCGCTGACAGGCGGGGCAGTAGTACGTGGAGCGCTGTCCCTGCGTGATGGCGCGAATCGGCGTGCGGCACCGCCGGCAGGCTTGCCCGGCACGCTCGTAGACGTAGAGCCGCTGACGGAAATATCCCGGGCTGCCATCCGCTCGGACGTAGTCGCGCAAGCTGGTGCCGCCTGCGCGGATGGCGAGCGTGAGCACCGCACGAATGGCGCGCGCCAGCCGGCGGGTCTCGGCACGCGAGAGGCTGCGGGCCGCGCGCCGCGGCCGCACGCGCGCGCGGAACAGCGCTTCGCTCGCATAGATGTTGCCCACGCCCACCACGAGCCGGCTGTTCATCAGCAGCTGTTTGATGGCGAGCCGCCGCCGCCGCGTCGCCCGCCAGAGATACTCCCCGTCGAACTCCCCGTCGAAGGGCTCGGGGGCGAGGTTCGCGAGCAGCGGGTGCGCACGCGGATCTGCGGTGGTGTAGTGCAGGCTCCCGAAGCGCCGCGGATCGTTGAAGCGCAGCACGTAACCCGAATCGAGCACGAGGTCGAGGTGATCGTGCTCGAGCCGCGGCGTTGCGGCCGGCAGCACCCGCAAGCTGCCCGACATCCCGAGATGCCACAGCAGCGTTCCGTGCGCGAGCTCGAGCAGCAGGTACTTCGCGCGCCGCCCCGTGCCGCGCACGCTCTGTCCGGCGATCTGCCGGGGAAGATCCGCGGGGATGGGCCAGCGCAGCCGCCGCTCGTGGACCTCGAGCGCGACGACCGTGCGCCCGAGCACGTAGGGCTCGATGCCGCGCCGGGTGGTCTCGACCTCGGGCAGCTCGGGCAAGCTACTTGATCTTGGTTTCCTTGTACGGGACGTGCTTGCGTACGACCGGATCGAATTTCTTCACTTCGAGCTTGTCCGGGTGCAGGCGGCGGTTCTTGGTCGTCACGTAGAAGTGGCCGGTTCCGGCGGAGGAGAGGAGCTTCACTTTCTCGCGCATGGTCGCGTTCTCCTAGATCTTCACTCCACGGTCGCGCAGCTCCCCGATCACCGCATCGATTCCTTTCTTCTCGATCGTGCGCATGCCGTTGGTCGAGACGCGCAGGCTCACCCAGCGCTTCTCGTCTTCGAGCCAGAAGCGCTGCGTGTGCAGGTTCGGCAGGAAGCGCCGCCGGCGCTTGTTGTTCGCGTGCGATACGCGGTTGCCGACCGTCGGACGCTTACCGGTGATATCACATACTCTGGACATGGATCGCAAAGCCTCGCAGCCCGGGAACGTAGCGCCCAGAGGCGTCCGCCCCGGCAGGGGCGGGCTTTATACCAGTCCCGGCAGGGGCCCGCAAGGCAGCGCCCGGGCCCGTACCCTGACCCCAGGGCGCGCGGCCGTCCGTGCTCGTTTGCCTGCGGTGGAGGGTCGCCCGATAATGCCTCGGGGGCGAGGGCTCGAGGTCATGCAAGGCAAGCGCATCCTGCTCGGCGTTACCGGCGGCATTGCCGCCTACAAAGCTGCGGACCTCGTGCGGCGGCTGCGGGAGCGGGGCGCCGAAGTGCAGGTCGTCATGACCGCGGCCGCGCAGCGATTCTTGACGCCCCTCACGTTTCAAGCGCTCTCCGGCCGACCCGTGCGCAGCGAGCTGTGGGACTCGGCTGCCGAGGCCGCGATGGGTCACATCGAGCTGGCGCGCTGGGCCGAGCTCGTGCTGGTTGCGCCCGCGAGCGCCGATTTTCTCGCGCGGCTCGCTCGCGGTAGCGCGGAGGATCTGCTCGCCACCCTGTGTCTCGCGACGGAGGCACCGATCGCGGTCGCGCCCGCCATGAATCGTCTGATGTGGAGCAATGCGGCGACGCGCGCCAACGTGAAGCTGCTCGACGAGCGCGGCGTGCGAATGCTCGGTCCGGGCGAGGGTGATCAGGCGTGCGGGGAGGTCGGTCCGGGCCGCATGCTCGAGCCCGAGGCGCTGGCTGAGCTTGCGGAGAGGCTCCTCGAGCCGCGCGGCCCGCTCGCGGGACGGCACGTGCTGATCACCGCGGGCCCCACCCGCGAACGCATCGACCCGGTGCGGTTCGTGAGCAATCGCAGCTCCGGACGCATGGGCTTTGCCGTCGCCGAGGCGGCGCGCGCGGCAGGCGCGGAGGTCGTCCTGGTGAGCGGACCCGTGGGGCTGCCGACTCCGCCGGGGGTCAATCGCATCGATGTGGAAAGCGCCGCCGACATGCTTTCCGCAGTGCTCGATGCGGTCACGCAGGCCGACATCTTCGTCTCGACCGCTGCGGTTGCGGACTACCGTCCGGCTCGGCCGCCGGAGCACAAGATCAAGAAAAGCGCGGAGAAGCTCGCCGTGGAGATGGAGCGCACGGTCGATATCATCGCGACGGTCGCCGCCCGGGCGGCCCGGCCGTTCGTGGTGGGTTTCGCCGCCGAGACCGAGTCGGTCGAGCAGAACGCACGCGCGAAGATGATCAAGAAGAACCTCGACATGATCGCCGCCAACGAGGTCGGTCACGATAAGGCCTTCGATTGCGCCGAGAACGAGCTCATCGTGCTGTGGCGCGGCGGCGGGCGCCGGGAGCTCGGCCGCGCCTCGAAGGAAACCCTCGCGCGTGAGCTCGTGGCACTCATCGCGCAGGTGCTGGGCGAGCATGCAGAGGACGCCGGCACGGCTCCGCTCGCCCGGGACAGCGCTCGCGCTTGAGGCCCCCGAGCGATCCAATGCCTCCTCGTTCGCACAAGCTGAGCGCATGATCGGCAACGGGCGCCGCGCCCTCGAGGTGCAGATTCTCGATGCGCGCGTGGGCCGCGAGCTGGCGCTTCCGGCATACGCGACCGCCGGCTCCGCCGGGCTCGACCTGCGAGCCTGTCTCGATGCGCCGCTCGTGCTCGCGCCGGGCCGCGCGGAGCTCATTCCGACGGGCCTCGCGATACACCTCGAGGACCCGGGGCTCGCGGCCGTGATCCTGCCGCGCTCCGGGCTCGGTCACCGCCACGGAATCGTGCTCGGCAATCTCGTGGGTCTCATCGACTCGGATTATCAGGGCGAGCTCAAGGTGTCCTGCTGGAACCGCAGCAGCGAGCCCTTCACCGTCACCCCCGGAGAGCGCATCGCGCAGCTGGTGGTGGTGCCCGTCGTGCAGGTCGAGCTCGAGATCGTCGAGCGGTTCGCGGCGAGCGAGCGCGGCGCCGGCGGGTTCGGCCACTCGGGGCGCGGTTAGTTAGCAGCGAGGCGCCGGCCGGGCTTCGCGGCAGGAAGCTCGAACGAGGTTTGTGCTATTGCGCGGCGGGACCGCCCGGGTCGCGCGAATTGCGCGCCGAGAGCAACTCGCGATAGCGGTCGATGTCCGCCTGGAATTGCGCGCGAACGGCAGCTTCCTGCGCGTCCCTCGTGCCGAGGGCCGTGCGCTGCACGCGCATCTCGTTGAGCGTGCGCACGAGCTGTTCGGCGAGATCGTCGGGCAGGCGATGCGCGCGCAGCTCCGTGTTGTAGGGCTTGAACAGCATGGCGCGCGCCTGCAGCGCCAGCAGCCGCTCGTGCAGCTGCGCCACGTATTGCTCGGCGGCGAGCCGCTGGCCCTTGAGCTGCGCGAGCCGCTCATCGCGCAGCGCCTCGATGTCGTGCACCGAGGTATAGGTCGTCATCAGAAAGTCATCGTGCTGCTTCTGCCTCTCGAGAGCCTCGCGCTCTCGCTCGGCGGTTTGTAGCTCCGCGGACGACCTCTCCGCCGTGAGCCGTCCGACCTCGACCCCCTGCCCATTGAGGATCGTCGCCTCTTTCTGGGCATACTGCGGCGGGACGCGGTCGCCGTAGTGCACCACCCCGTGCTCGTCGACCCAACGATAGACGACCCCTCCCTTGGAACTGTCGGAGGGGGCGGCATCGAGGACCGTGGTCCCAGCCGAGAAGCAGGCGATCGAGAAGCCCGCCACGAAGAGCGGCAACCAGTTGCGAGAGCGGTACGGCATGGGTGTCATATTTTGACCGAGCGCGAGCGCAGAGCAAGACTCATCGCACTCCGTAGCGGTCTCGATAGTGCCCGAGAGATGTGAGCTGTTCCGCAGAAATGCGGACCGCCCCGGAGGAGGGCTGTGAGAGCGCCTCGATCAGCTCATCGAGTGTGACGATGCTCACACACTCGAGGCCGTAGCGCTCCTGCATCTCCTCGACCGCGGAGCGCTCGCTTTCGCCGCGCTCCTGACGATCGAGCGCGAGCAGCACGCCGGTGGGCGTGGCGCCCGCCGCGCGGATCAGCTCGATCGCCTCGCGCTTGGCCGCACCTTCTGAGATCACATCGTCCACGAT